>CANHYD010000085.1 GCA_947464705.1 Verrucomicrobiota bacterium
AAGCCGAGAGAACTCAGATCATTGGCGGTGATTTTGAGCGCCGCCGCTGCCTTCGGTGCCGCCGTGCGATCCTTCCACAGGATGGCCGCACACCCTTCTGGGCTAATGACCGAGTAATAGGCGTTCTCCAAGATCAGCACCCGGTCGGCCACGCCGATGCCCAAAGCGCCCCCGGAACCGCCTTCGCCGATGACGCAGGCGATGATGGGCACCTCGAAGGTCATCATCTCGCGCAGGTTCACAGCGATGGCTTCGGCGATGTGGCGTTCTTCGGCACCGATGCCCGGATAAGCCCCGGCGGTGTCGATGAGGGTGACGATGGGGAGTCCGAACTTGTCGGCCATCTTCATGAGACGCAGGGCCTTGCGGTATCCCTCGGGATGGGCCGAGCCGAAATTGCGCAAGATGTTCTCCTTGGTGTCTCGGCCCTTCTGGGTGCCGATCACCATCACCTTCTCGCTGCCGAGTCGTGCGAACCCGGCAACCATCGCGCGATCGTCGGAATAGAGACGGTCGCCGTGCAGTTCCTCGAACTCACTGAACGCGGTCTTAAGGTAATCCAGCGTGTACGGACGCCGAGGGTGGCGCGCCAACTGGACCCGCTGCCACGGGGTCAGATTTGAATACAGCTGCCGCTGGGCCTCCTGAATCTTGCTCTCCAGCAGTCGAATCTCTTCTTCCCAAGAGATTCCCAGTGAGGGAGTTGCCGGCTGAGAACGCAACTCGTCGAGCTTGCGCTGGAGTTCGGCGATGGGTTTTTCGAAATCGAGAAAGTGTCTCATTGTCGGGGCATCCACCCCTGTTGGTGAGGTTAAAGACCCACCCCGGGAGTCGCAACGGTGGAGTTATACCCCAAACCCCCGGTGCATTTTCTGTCTTCCGCCGGCCGGATCACTTCGCGACCATCGGTCCCGCAATGAAACGCCAATCGACTGCAAAGGCTCCCACCAAGAAGACCCAGGACGACTCCTTCCCCCGCCCCTTCTCCTCCATCGTGGTGGATGGCATTGAACGCGCACCGAGCCGCGGCATGCTCTACGCCACCGGATTCAAGAAGGACGATTTCCAGAAGCCTCAGATCGGCGTGGCCTCCACCTGGAGCATGGTGACGCCATGCAACATGCACATTGATCAACTGGCCGTCAGCGTCGCCCAGGGCATCAATGAGCAAGGCGGCAAGGCCGTGGTCTTCAACACCATCACCATCTCCGATGGCATATCGATGGGAACCGAGGGCATGAAGTACTCTCTGGTGTCTCGCGAAGTCATCGCCGACTCCATTGAGACGGTCGTGGGTTGCCAAGGTTTCGATGCGTTCGTGGCGGTCGGAGGCTGTGACAAAAACATGCCGGGCTGCGTCATGGCCATGGCTCGGTTGAACCGACCCAGCATCTTCGTTTATGGCGGCACCATCCTGCCGGGCGAACTCAACGGCAAAGACGTGGACCTGGTGAACATTTTCGAGGCGGTCGGCAAAAATGCCGCAGGTGCCTGTTCGGCCGAAGACGTCGAAGCGGTGGCCGAAGTGGCCGTCCCCGGAGCCGGCTCGTGCGGCGG
The DNA here is from genome assembly GCA_947464705.1 of Verrucomicrobiota bacterium. Taxonomy (GTDB): domain Bacteria; phylum Verrucomicrobiota; class Verrucomicrobiia; order Limisphaerales; family UBA9464; genus SXXZ01. Next base: position 1,558 of record CANHYD010000085.1, read on the forward strand.
CATGTACACGGCCAACACCATGGCCTCAGCCATCGAGGCATTGGGCATGAGCCTACCGAATTCGTCCGCGCAGGCAGCCGTGTCGCAAGAAAAGACCCGCGACTGCGAAGACGCCGGTGCGGCCGTGCTGAACCTGCTGAAGAAGAATATCCGTCCCCGCGACATCATGACCAAGAAGGCGTTTGAAAACGCCATGACGGTGGTGATCGCCCTCGGCGGATCGACCAATGCGGTGATGCACCTCATCGGCATGGCCCACTGTGCCGGCGTGAAGCTGACCATCGACGACTGGACCCGCGTCGGAAAGCGGGTACCGGTGCTGGCCGACCTGAAGCCCTCAGGCAAGTACGTCATGGCCCGATTGGTTGAGATCGGCGGCACCGTGCCGCTGATGAAGATGCTCCTCGAACAGGGATTGCTCCACGGCGACGTCATGACTGTCACCGGCAAGACCCTCGCTGAAAACCTCCGCAACGCGCCGAGCTACCCGGCCGGGCAGGACATCATCCGCGGCTTCGACAACCCCATCAAGAAGGACAGTCATCTGGTGGTGTTCCGTGGCAATCTTTGCCCGGGCGGTGCGCTCGGCAAGATCTCGGGCAAGGAAGGCCTGACCTTCAGCGGCAAAGCCATCGTGTTCGAGAATGAAGAAAAGGCTCTTCAGGGAATCCTGGGAGGCAAGGTGAAGAGCGGGCACGTGGTCATCATCCGCGGTGAAGGCCCCAAGGGCGGGCCTGGCATGCGCGAGATGCTCTCTCCGACCAGTGCCATCATGGGCAAGGGTCTCGGCAAAGAGGTGGCCCTGATCACCGATGGTCGCTTCAGCGGCGGTTCCCACGGCTTCGTCATCGGCCACACCACGCCAGAAGCCTTCGACGGAGGCCCGATCGCCGTGATCAAGAACGGCGACTCGATCACCATCGACGCCAAGAAGCGCGAGATCAACCTGGGCATCCCGGCCAAAGAATTGGCCTCCCGCCTGAAGGCCTGGAAGCAACCCAAGCCGAATTACACCCGCGGAGTTCTGGCGAAGTATGCGGCCACGGTCAGCTCGGCCAGCGAGGGCGCAGTCACCGATCGCCAGTTCTAATCCTCAACCCATGGCCCTGCGCATCAAGATCTGCGGCATCACCCGAGAGGAAGATGCGTGGGCTGCCGTCGAGGCCGGCGCCGATGCGCTGGGGTTTGTGTTTGTCCCTGGCACGCCCCGGTTCATTGAGCCGGGGCGGGCCGCCGCGATCACACGACACCTGCCTCCGTTCGTGAGTTGCGTTGGCCTTTTCGTCAACGCCGACCCCGCACTCATCCGAGCCACCCTCACCGAAGCGCGACTCGATACGGTTCAACTCCACGGCGACGAACCGCCGGAGGTCGGACTGTCGCTTCGGGGACAGGCCCGGGTGATCCAAGCCTTCCGAGTTCAAGGGCCTGAAACGCTGCAGCGATTGCCCGAATACCGCGAGTCCGCCCATGCATGGCTCTTGGATGCTTATGTTCCTGGAGCGGCTGGCGGAACCGGAGCTCGCTTCGATTGGAACCTCGCCGTCCAAGCCCGCGAACTGGGGCACCCGTTGATCTTGGCGGGGGGGCTTAAACCAGAAAACATCGCCGAAGCGGTCCGTCAGGTCCGACCCTTCGCCGTCGATGTGTCCTCCGGAGTGGAAATGGCACCCGGACACAAAGATCCGGAGAAGGTCCAGCGGCTTATCCAGGCGGCGAGATCCGCCTGAAACGGTGGATTAACCCGATTGCCTGAAAACGCCCTCGGGGAGGTCTGGACCGCCGCGCTGGCCGTCCAACGACACTCACCTCATTGGCAGTCGCACTATCCCTGCACGGATTGCAGCACCTGGCCAGCGGCAAGTCACTGACCCGGAAACCCTGGGAACGGTGCCGGAGGAGGCGGCGGAATGTTGCGACCCAGACGAGACGGGTTGGCTGGCACAGTCCCGCCCAATTGATCCGGAGACGGCGCCACCGCTGGCACTTCGATAGCGCCATGAACCGCCGTTCCGCCCGCCTGAATGGCGTTGGCTGTGACCGGGGCGGATTGCAGCGTGCCGAACCCCGCACCACCACTCAGGATCGCGCCACCCCGACCAATGACTGTGGGCATGGAGCCTCCCGGAGCATTCCCTGGGAAAAATCCACCACTCGTCCCACCCGGGCTGTTACCCGGCTGGTTCATGATGGGCGGCGGCGGCTGGTTGCCCCGCAAAGCGCTCGGAGGAAGACCGGGAGCCCCAGGAGCTGGCGCGCCCCCACCAGGCCCACCCCCGGAGCCTGCCACCTTCACGGCATTGTCTTTGAAATTGAGCGGGATCTCGTCGCCATTAAAAGCGATGAGCACTGTCTTTTCGATCGGATCGATGGACAACAGCTTGAGCACCCCATCCGCGACGTCCACTTCATCGTCCAAGATCAGGGCTCTGGGATACTGGATCGGCTTGCCCTTGGGCTGGTAGGCCACGAAGGCCCGCTTTTCGCCCCGAATGCTGGTGAATCCGGTCAGAAAGAACTCCGGCCGTTCTTTGGGCGGTTCTTTCTCGGGCTCCGGAGGAGCCGGAATCGACGGCGGCTTGATACCGAAAGCGTTACGCTTGGGGATCCGAGCATACCGATGAGCCGGCACCGCGGGTTCCGCCGCTGTCTCCAAGCCGACCGATGTCCCTGTGTCGGTGGAAGTGTCGGTGGAAGTTATCCCGGCCGTGTCCACTCGAGCCTCTGCTGACTGCGATACGACCGCATCCGCGGAGACCTTCGAACCGTCGGCGCGGAGGTTTGCTGGGATCCCACCAGCCATCACCGCCAGAAATCCAGCCGCCAACACGGCGGCTTTCCGGTAAGCCATCGGGTAGGTCTGACGGTATATCCAAGGATGCTGCCCGTGCACGCCTCCCTGCTGGGACATCGACATGTCCTCAGAAACACCGGATGTGGCAAATGGTTGCAGCATGTGGGAAGTCCGACTCCAGCGGAACTGGGATGCCAGCATTTCCTGATTCCAAGGCGGATGCCCAGAGAAGATTTTTCTGAACAAGATCGAACCTGGACACACGAAGTCTGAGCCTCGCGGACTGGCAGTGTGCACCGAGCCGTTCATTGAGGCCAATTTCGCGTCGACAAACCCAACCTCCCGCCGCTCCAATTAACGACTATCGGGTCAGTCCGCAGGGGGATCACTCCTCAGGCGGAACGGCGACCGATTCGACCCTTCGAATGGAAACCACACATTCTTCCAGACCGCCCGCTTCGGCCCAGGCCGCTCCCAACACGCCGGCCGGCGAACCCAACGGGCGACTTTTTCGGCCCATGGACTGGCTGACCTTCGTCCTGGTGACGCTGTTTGTCATGGCCGGTTACCTGTACACCGTCGCTCCGGACCTCACCTTGGAAGACTCCGGTGAATTGGCCGTCGGTTCCATGTATGCGGGTGTCCCTCACCCTCCCGGTTATCCGGTGTGGACGATTTACTCCTGGCTCTTCACCAAGATCCTCCCGTTCTCAAGCATCGCGTGGCGGGTGGCGGTTTCCTCGGCCGTGGCCGCCGCGCTTTCGGCCGGCCTGACCGCGCTGCTCATTTCCCGCGGATCGAGCCTCATTCTGGAAGGCATCGACCTGTTCAAGGACCTGCCCCGACGCACGGAAAACGCCATCACCTTCGTGTCCGCCTGGGTCGGCGGATCGCTGCTGGGCTTCAATGGATTCATCTGGAGCCAAGGCGTCATCGTCGAGGTGTACACCCTGGCCGTGTTGAATCTCGTGGGCATGTTCTGCCTTCTGCTGATGTGGATGTACCGCCCCGATCGCCGGCGCTACCTGCACTGGGTGTTCTTCTTGTTCGGACTGTGTCTGTGCAACCACCAGACCCTGATCGTGGCTGCCATGGGCATCGAAATCGCCATTGCGGCGGCCGACAAGCGATTGGGCCGAGACTTCTTCCTGGGCAACACCATCATCTGGCTCCTGGGCTTGCTGGCCCACTTCGCCGGCAAGATCCACACCTTCGAGGGCAATTTGCCGGTGTTCATGATCTACAACCTGGTCGGTCTCGGGTCACTGGCTGCCATGCTCTGGCTGGCCTCCGAAACAGGCAAAATCGGTGATCAACTCCATGTGGTATTGATTGCGGGCGTCGCCTTCGCGGTGGGTGCGGCCTTCTACCTGTACATGCCCATCGCCTCGGCCTCGAACCCGCCCATGAACTGGGGCTACCCCCGCACCTGGGAGGGATTCGTTCATGCCTTCACCCGGGGCCAGTATGAAAAGACCAACCCGAGCACCGATCCGGTGGTGATTTTCCGCCAGTTGTGGATGTACGCCCAAGGAGCCCAAGAAGAATTCAACTGGGCCAACCTGCTCGTGGGTCTCGTGCCCTTTGCCTTCCTCAAGAAGATGCGCCTCCGCGAACGGGCCTGGCTCATCGGCCTCTCGGCCATCTACCTGTGTCTGGCCGTCCTGTTGCTGATCCTCCTCAACCCGGGCATCGACAAGTCGGCCAAAGAGTTGGTGAAGGTCTTCTTCACCACGTCCCACACCATCATCGCGCTGGCGGTCGGCTACGGCCTTGCACTGGTGGCGGCCCTGCTGGTGACCCAGTACCGCAACGGCAACATCCGGTTCTGGATGTGGGTGGGCGGTGCCGTGGCCTGCGCCTTCAACTTGTACGAATTGGTCGATATCTACCTGAGCACGGTCTTCACCATCCTACGGGTGGCCGGTGCCCTGAGCTTGGCCCTGTCACTGGCCTTCACCGGATGGATTCTCCTCAACCGTGAGAAGGTTCGCATCGCACCGGTTTTGGTCATCTTCGCCCTGATTCCCTTCGACTCGATCCTGTCGCACTGGGGCGACAACGAGCAGCGCGGGCACCTCTTCGGCTACTGGTTCGGCCATGACATGTTCGAACCCGGCCGCGATGCCGGGCACGGCAAGGCCCCCAAAGGCACCAACGGCGTCCCCCTCTACCCGGCCATGTCCCCGCATGCCGTGCTCTACGGCGGCACCGATCCGGGTCGCTTCTGCCCGACTTACATGATCTTCGCCGAGTCGTTCACCCCCTCCCAGCACCGGCTGGATCCGGGCTTCGACCGCCGTGATGTCTACATCATCACCCAGAACGCTCTGGCCGATAACACTTACCTCGACTACATCCGCGCCCACTACAACCGCTCCGACCAATACCAGTACGACAAGCCGTTCTTCTTGGGCATGCTCAACGACGCCAAGTCGGAAGCCCGGGGCAAGACCAACACGCTGGCCTCGCTCTTCGCGCCGCTCGATCGCGTCGTTCAGGGTCTCGGAGCCTCCATTGAAGAAGACCGCCGGGCCGGCGAATCCCTCATCAAGGCGGACCACTTCAAGGACTTCGCCGCATTCACGGCCAAGGTCAACGCCGCCGCCGACCCGCTGTCGGCCTACCTCAAGAGCCAACTCGGCGGTGCGTCGACCCCTCAGGCCATGGCTGACGGGCTCAACCGATTACTGAAAGGTCCGTCGCTGGCTGAAGACTCCGCCCGGTTCGCCGCAGTGAAGCTCACCCCCCATGTGCAGGCCTTCGCTGTCCAAAACCCACCCACTCCCAACCGCATTCGCCTGAACCGCCTCCTGCTGGAGAGCGCCTACCCGGGATTGTTCACTGCGAGCCCCGGCGGGCTCTATCCGGACCGCGAAATCCTCTCGGCGACCCCGGAAGACGCGAGCAAAGCCTTCACGGAGTACACCATGGATGCGGCCAAGCGGTACCCCAACAACCTGAAACCCGGCGAACAGGTGTTCCAGTTGCCGGACGGGCGCATTTCGGTCTCAGGACAGGTGGCGGTCATGCAAATCAACGGCCTGCTCACCAAGGTCATCTTCGACAAAAACCCCACGCACGAGTTCTACATCGAGGAGTCCTTTCCCCTCGACTGGATGTACCCGCACCTGACGCCCTACGGCATCATCATGAAGATCGAGCGGAACCCGGTGCCGGAGATCACCGAGGACATGGTCCGCCGCGACCATGAATACTGGAGCCAGTATTCGGAGCGCTTCATCGGCAATTGGATCCAATATGAAACCCCCACGCGCGAGGTGTGCGACTGGGCGCTCAAGACCTACTTGCAACGCGACCTGACCGGTTTCAAGGGTGACCCAGCCTTCGTCCGCGACGACAACGCGCAGAAGGCGTTCTCCAAGCTGCGCAACGCCATCGGCAAATCCATTTACGCCACGCGCATCAGCTCGCCTCCCGCGAGCCCGCAAGTGCAGCAGCGGATGATCAAGGAAGCCGAATTCGCCCTCAAGCAGGCCTTCGCCTTCTGCCCATACAGCCCGGAGTCCGTGTTCAACTACTCCCAATTGCTGGCCACGATCGGTCGCTACGACGACGCGCTCATGGTGGCCAAGACCTGTGAGATCTTCGATGCCGACAACCTCGGGATCCGCAACCTGGTCGAGCAACTCGAAGCCATCCAAAAAGGAGCCGCGCCAACCGCCAACGCCCAGACCAAAGCCAGGGCCTCCGGACCCAATGCCGAAGCCAAGGCCGTGTTCGATCTGGCCTCGGCCTATTTCTCAGCCGGACAAAGCAACCAGGCCGTGGATGCCCTGGAAGTCTTGCTCACCAACAGCAGCACCAAGCCCGAGGTCTTCCTGTCGCTGGTCGACGGCTACCGTCAACTGGGCCGGGTGGACAAGGTGGAACGGGCGCTGGCTCAGTACACCTCGGCCGAACCCACACGCCCCGAAGGTTGGTACGACCTGGCGGCGGTGCGGATCGCTTCCGGCCTCAAGGACAGCGGTGTTGAGTCTCTGCAGAAGGCCTTGGCGCTGAGCGACGCCCGCCTCGCCCAAGACCCCAAGGCCACCGACCTGCGCAAGCAAGCCTCTCGGGATCCGCGCCTCAAGGGCATCACTTTGCCCAAGTAGTCCGCTCCAAAAAACACCACACCCCAAAAATCCGCCTTGCGCGGGCGTTGGTCCACCCCAACCTCGCGCCCGATTTTTCAAATGAACTACCCGATCGCGCGCCGCGCCGCCTCGCTGTCTCCATCCCTCACCCTCGTCATTGATTCGAAGGCCAAGGAAAT
>CANHYD010000086.1 GCA_947464705.1 Verrucomicrobiota bacterium
TGACAGCGCCGCTGGGCCAATGACCCCAGCGCATCAGACCGAAGGCCACCACTAGGATCATCACGGCCGGTCCATCGAGCCGGCCATCGGCAATGCCCAGAGCAGAAACGCCCAAACCCCAGGTGAGGTGCAGGATCATTCCGACCACACCGGCAGAAACGACGCCGACCCAGCGACCCCACTGCTTCAGGCCCTGCAAGCGCTCCACCCAGGGAGCCCCCAGAAAGATCCAAAGGAAGCTCGGGAAAAAAGTGGTCCAGGACGTCATCCCAGCCCCGAGAATCCCGGACATCCAAGGGGACAAAGAGCCCGGTTGGTGCCAAGCGCCCAGAAACCCGATGAATTGCAGGACAATGATCAACGGTCCCGGTGTGGTTTCGGCGAGCGCCATTCCTGCCATCATTTCCGAGTCGGAGACCCAATGAAACTGCTCGACCGCCTGCTGCGCCACGTAGGGCAAAACGGCATAGGCTCCGCCAAAGGTCATCACGGAGGCTCCACTGAAAAACACCCCCTCCCGCACCAGGACATGCCCGGTTCCTAGCCACACCGCAGCCAGGCCCACCGGCAACCACCACAAGACCATGCAGATCAGGAAGACTCGTACCGAGCGCTTCCAGTCTGGAAGCGGCGTGTCGAGCGGAACTGTAGGACGGCCCCCAACGTCAGCGGGCGGAGAAACCGGCACCGCCGGCAGAATTCCCGGCCACAAGAGGCCCACCAGAAACGCCATGAGGAGCAGCAGGGGGAACGGCAGACCCCAACGGATTCCAAGCCCGGTTCCCAGAGCCATCAGCCAGAGTCCGGGAGTTCGTAGCCACCGGGTTGCCAAGCGGATCAAGGCGACGCCCATGAGCGCCACCACCGCCGGCTGAAGACCTCGCAGGGCGGCGCTCACCCAGGGAACCGCACCCCAGAGGGCATACCCCCAACTCAGGACCAACAACAGAATCGCCGCCGGCAAAACAAACAGGGTACCCGCCACGATCCCGCCCCGGGTCCCGTGCAACCACCAACCGAGATACGTCGCCAATTGTTGAGCCTCCGGGCCCGGGAGCAGGATGCAGAACTGCAGCGCATGCTGGAATCGACTCTCATCAACCCACTGCCTCCGGGCCACCAATTCCTCGTGCATCAGGGAGATTTGCCCGGCGGGCCCTCCGAAACTGAGGCAGCCGATCTTGAACCAGAGACGGCAGGCTTCGCGAAAGGTGGGGCTCTGGCGCGGTACGACCGGCGGGTTCACTCGACGCGACCCGGTTCCCGAACTCCGGTGCCAATCCGCTGGAGTCGCTTGTCGCCGAGTTCAACCCGCGCCGCTTCGGCCAAGGCCATCAAGCGGTCTCGCACCTCGGGATGCTGGGCGATCACGTTCACGCGCTCGGCGGGATCGCGCTTAAGATGGTACAATTCTAGACCCACCGGCAGCTGCTGATATCGACCCGCCATCCCGTTGGTCCCACCAGGTCTGCCGGCCAACGTCTGCGAGGTATGCGGGAAGAACAGTTTCCAGTCGCCGCTGCGCACGGCCAGCAAATCGCCCTGGTTGTAATAGATGAAGTAGGCCGAGTGAGGATTGGTGGCTCCGCGGTCACCCCGGAGGATGGGCCAGACATCCAGTCCGTCGATCTTGCGCGAGGGCAAAGGCGCACCTGCCAGACCCGCCACGGTAGGCAACACATCGATGGTCATTAGCGGCGTGTCGTTGGTACGCCCCCGGGGAATATGCCCCGGCCAGCGCATCACACACGGCACCCGGATGCCGCCTTCGAAACTGGTCCCCTTGCCTTCGCGGAATGGACCGGCGCTGCCGCCGTGTTCGCCATAGCTTAGCCAGGGGCCGTTGTCGGAGGTGAAGATCACCAGCGTGTCCTTCTCCAAACCGCTCTGCTTCAAGGCGTTAAGCACCTCACCCACCGACCCGTCGATTTCTTCGATGACGTCTCCGTAGAGTCCCTGCCGGGAACGTCCGGCGAAACGCGATCCGGCAAAGAGGGGCACATGCGGCATGGAATGCGCCAGATACAGAAAGAACGGTCCCGCGGCATTGCGTCGGATGAAGGACACCGCTCGCTCGGTGTAGCGGCGGGTCAACTGCGACTGGTCGGGAGTCTCCTCAATCACGCGATCCCCTTCGATGAGCGGCAGCGGTGGGTAGGTGCCCTTGGCGGCATTGCCATTCTGCGGCCACATGTCGTTGGAATAAGGGAGCCCAAAGTATTCATCGAACCCCTGGCGCGTGGGCAGTAGCTCCGGCGGACGGCCCAGATGCCATTTGCCGAAAATGGCGGTGGCATAACCGCGCGGCTTGAGCACCTCGGCAAGGGTCATCTCCTCGGGGTGCAGTCCGATCTTCTGCTTGGGTCCCAGAGCCCCATGGATGCCCACCCGATTGGCATAACAACCCGTCAGCAATGCAGCCCTCGATGCCGAGCAAACGGCCTGCGCCACATAGAACGAGGTGAAGCGCGTTCCCTGTCGGGCCAGTTTGTCGATATTCGGAGTGCGGATGTTCTTTGCCCCGAAGCAACCCAGGTCACCCCAGCCCAGATCATCGCAATAGATGAGCACGACGTTGGGCGGGCGTTGCTCCTTGGCCTGTGTGGTCGCAGTCCAGGCAATGGCAGCCAGCAGCAGCGGCAGCCAGCGTCGCGACCGGAGACACTCACGCCAGAATCGGGAAACCATGCGCCGAGCGTTCCGGATCCGTTGCGGCAAGGAAAGCGTGATTGGCAGTGCCTTGGGGGATTCAAGCCGGTTCCCATCGACGAACGGAGTCTTTTAAGTAAGCCTGTGGCCTCGGCCGAAACGGTTCAATTTCTTGCGGAAGACGGTCCTGCAAGCACGACCAATCCGACGGGATCATTCCGTAGAGGCTGAGTTGCCAAGCATGAAGCCGACCCCCATCGAAATTCTCGCCACGGTGCTGTTCGTCCTGGCGGTCCTCCACACGTTTTCCGTGAAGCGCTTTGCCAACTGGGCCCACCACTATCCCAAGGGATCGGTTGCCGGCACTTTGCTCCACTTTCTGGCAGAAACCGAAGTTGTGTTCGGACTCTGGGCTGCGGCCTTATTCCTCGGCATCGCCATCCTCGGAAGATCCATGGATCAAGCCGTCCACTACATCGATGGCCTCAACTTCACCGAACCGAAATTTGTCTTCGTGGTGATGGTGATGGCTGCGACACGACCGGTGGTCACGCTAGCAGAGTCGATCATCCTGGTGGTGGCCCGACTGATTCCTCTGCGTGAGGGGTTGTCCTTCTATATCGCGGCCCTTTCTTTCGGAACGCTTTTGGGTTCTTTCATCACCGAACCTGCGGCCATGACCTTGTTGGCCATCCTTCTCAAACATCGTTATTTCGACCGCGGTATCAGTACCCGACTGGCCTACGCGACGCTGGGCCTATTGTTCGTGAATATCTCCATCGGTGGAACTCTCACCCACTTTGCCGCCCCACCGGTGCTGATGGTGGCTTCAAAGTGGCACTGGGACACGAGCTACCTGTTCACCCACTTCGGGTGGAAGGCCGCCGCCGCGTGTCTGACTTCGACGCTGCTGGTCGCCAGTGTCTTCCGAAAGGAGTTGAGCCAATTGACTGTCCAGAATCGACGCGAAGACCGCATTCCCGTCTGGCTGACCTTGACCCACCTGGGCTTTCTGGCCTGTGTGGTGGCCTTCGCTCATCACCCGGATGTGTTTTTCGGGGTCTTCATGGTTTTCCTCGGTGTGGTGTATGCAACCCTGCCCCATCAAGACGGCTTGAAGTTCCGGGAGGGCCTTCTGGTGGGCTTCTTCTTGGCAGGCCTAGTCACTCTCGGATCGCTGCAATCGTGGTGGCTCAAGCCCTTGATCGGCGGGATGGACGGCGTGACCCTTTACTTCGGAGCCACCGGCCTCACGGCCATCACCGACAATGCCGCTCTCACCTACTTGGGATCATTGGTGGAAGGCATCAGTGAACCGCTCAAATACGCCCTGGTGGCCGGCGCCGTGACCGGGGGTGGGTTGACCGTGATTGCCAATGCGCCCAACCCCGCCGGTGCAGGGATCCTCCAAAATTCCGACGCCTTCAAAACTACCGGAATCAGCCCACTGGGCCTGCTGCTGGGGGCCTTGCCGCCCACTGTGATTGCGATCGTGTTCTTCTGGTTCGTGGGGCAACCGTGATTGTGGGCAAATCGGTGCCCAGGATGCCCCACGGAGGGACACTATCGGGGCAGCCACGGCTGAATCCACGCGGAGGCTGTCTCGCCCTTCCGAGACGGATTGGCGATCTTCTGGGACGAGTTGACCACCGCCCGGACATAGAGCTCATCACCCCGAAGCGAGTATTCGGCGCGAGGTCCCGCCACCACCAAAAGTGTCTCGCCGATTTGGTCACTATAGCGCTGGGTAGCCCGGATCGGCTCGCCTTTGGCAGACATCACGGGTGAGCGAGTCGCATCGAATCCCCGGCGTGTGCCGATGAATCGAACGGTGTAAGTCACGCCGGGTTCGGTCTCGACTTCGATTCGCAGCGTGTTGGTCGATCGCTCGATGCGGCGCAAGGACACGCCGCTACTGGAATAAAACTCACCAGCCTCCATGGCGGCGATGACCGAAGCGGGATCCAACCGCTCCGATCGCACCATCACCCAACCTCGCCCGTTGTTGCTCTTGCCCACCCCGTGACGGTGGTAGTGGTGAGAGTCGTCCACGGCCAGGCCGTACATCGGCGGCAGATCGAGCTTTCCGATACGCCATGCCAGAACAATGTCCCACATCCGTTCCATGCCAGCATGCGTCGCGTCGCCCTCGTTGTGCACCGACGGGTGGCCATTGTAGACCTCGAAGAAGCGCTCACCCTGGACTTGCATGAGATCCTCAGCCGTGATGCCCCAGCCGAAATTGGGATGGTTGATGTGCGGGAACATGGGTTGCCCCGTCTGACGACGCTGCTCCAGCACGGCATCGACCCCGCGCTGCATCACATCCAGCACATTGGTTCCGCCCCGGGCCGAGATCTTCTTGCGGAGATTGGTGGCATTGATGTGAACCGGAAACGACAGGTGCCCGCTGGTGATCTCCTCGGAAGGAATCATCAGGAACCGACCGGGCTCTTCGAGCCGGGCGCGAAACTCTTCCAGCGTCTTCAACCGATACTGGTTGGTTCCCTGTCGATCCCGCCGCTGCAACCAGTCGGCACCGAAGCGGCGCTGGTTCTTCGCGAGGGCTTCGGGAAAATGGTGCTTCGTGGACTCGGTGACCCACTGCTCACCCTCGAGCATCCGGTTGTGGTCCGACATCGCCAAGAAGTGGTAGCCGTGCTCCTTGTACCAGTCGGCGATGGACTCCGGAAAATCGTCGCCATCGCTCCACAGGGAGTGGGTGTGCAGATTGCCTTTCCACCAGCGGGCCTCAGCGGCCGTGAGTTCCTGAAACCCACTCGAACCTGCGATGAAGGCCCAAAGGCCAAAACATAGAACCCAGAAGTTACCCAAGTATCGAAGCAAGGACACAGCCACAGACTGCGAAGGCGGTGTCGGGACCGGCAAGTCGGTTTTGAGTGTTCAGTGCAGGGAGTCTGGTCATATTTGGGTCGATGTTCCCCGAAGAGCGCCTCGAAAGAGCCGAGCCATCGGCGTTGCCGGTTTTGCAGGTACAAGCCCGAAAAAACGCCGTTGGATTCATGATCTGGGCACTGGCGGCTCTGCCGCTAATGGGAATCGACTTTGAGGACCCCAACGCCGACCGGGAAGCGATGCCCACGGTGCCGCCGGGCTTCGAGATCACGATCTTTGCCCGTGAACCGCTGGTCCGTCAGCCCTGCTCCATGGCCTTCGACCTGCGAGGTCGGCTGTGTGTGGGCATGGGCCCCCAGTATCGCAATCCGACACCCAAGACACCCGGCGACAGCGTGGTCTGGGTGCTAGACACCGACGGCGACGGCAAGGCCGACCAGACCAAAGTCTTCGCCACCGGGTTCAACGCCATCCAGGGCCTCGCCTGGCGTGGTCGCGACCTCTGGGTGGCCAATGCGCCCGACTTGACCCTTGTCCGAGACCTCGACGGTGACGATGAGGCCGACGAGTACGTGCGCCTCTACACCGATCTCGGGAACCTCGAGCACGGCTTGCACGGCCTCAATTGGGCTCCGGACGGCAAGCTCTACATGAGCAAGGGCAACTCCAAGGGATTGTCCCAGCCGGGACGGATCGCCCCGAAGGCATTCCGAGATCTTTGGGGCGTCACCGCTCCGCCCGGTTCGCCCGACCATCCGGCCGCACGCACCTTCGCCAAGGGCCACTACGAGAAGAACTACCACGACCCGGAGGACGACTGGGGGCGTGAAGGCGGCGTGCTGCGCTGCGATCCCGACGGCCGGAACCTAGAGATCGTCTCACGGGGTTCCCGCAATCCCTGGGACATCACCTTCGACACCGGGTTCCATTGGCTCGGCACCGACAACGACCAGACCACCGGCGACCGGGTCTTCATGCCCTTCCCAAGGGCACACTTTGGGTGGAACCATCCGTGGAGCGCCCACTGGGGCACCGAACCTCACGCCCCCTCCGCACCGGTCAGCGGTCCGCTCTTCGAGGGTTCAGGCACGGGCATCGTCTTCGGCGATTCGGCGGCGTTCCCGGCGTCCCATCGCGGCGTTTTCTTCATCAACGACTGGCTGCGCAAGACCACCTTCGTGTGGCGTCCCCGTTGGGAGGGGGCACTGATGCGACCCGACGGCGGCGACTGGCTTCCGTTCATCGAGGGCGGCCGCGCGCTTTTCCGACCGACAGACCTCGAGTTCGGCCCCGACGGAGCGTTGTGGGTGCTGGGTTGGGGCCGCGGTTACGGCGCCGAGTACCGCGATGGAAAATTCGTCAGCGAGGGGCGGGTCTTCCGAATCGCGCCCGCTCATGCTGGCCGATCGTCGCGGGTGACTCCCCCGCCCGACAACCCGCCGGCTCGACGATCGGTGCCGCAGTTGCTCGAAGCCTTCGACTCCCCCCTGCCTGTCCGCCGGGTCGAAGCGCAGGAGGAATTGATACGACGAGGCTCCTCGGTGACTTCGGCTCTCCGCGCGGCCCTCGCCAAGCCCAAGATGCCCGAGGGACGGCAGACCTGGACTGCGTGGACCCTCGGCCGGATCGCCGAACGGGATGCCGCGGGCGACGCCTGGTTCGAGCGGCAGGCCATCGGCCCCAAAGTGCCCTTGAACCTGCGCCTCCAATCCATCCGCATCGTGGCCCACCGACGCGCGGCCCGTCAGGCCCCCGAACCGTTGCCCGCGGCGATCGTGTCTCTGCTGGCCGACGGCGAGCCGCGGATCCGCTTTGAAGCGGTCCATGCGATGGGCCGGGTGCCCGTGGCCGCAGGTCGGCCTGCAGTGCCTGCACTGCTCGAAGCCCTGGCTCGCGAGACCGATCCCACGGTGTTCTACGGCGGATGGCAGACTTTGCGGGTGCTGCAGGATCCCGGAGCGCTGCGCCCGTTGCTGGCCGATGCGCGGCCGGGAGTCCGTCGGGCGGCCCTGCTGGCCCTGCTCGAAGATCACGCCCTCCCCGAAGCTGACGTCCAACGCCACGTGGCGGACACCGATCCCGCTGTGAAAGCCATAGCAACCCGATGGATCGAGAAGGCTACTGGCCAAGGCCTCTCCCTGATGGTCCGAGGCCGTCCGCTGGGCGGTGCGTCGGGCGACCTGAATGGCACCTCCGATCTCGGCACCGAGCCGAAGCACCTTTATCCGGCGAAGATGTCCATGCCGGCACCGCCCAACCAGGAGACCTCGTTGGCTCTGGCGCTCGAGCGCTTCCAGGATGGCGATCCGCGTCGCGGGGCCTGGCTCTTCCACCACCCGCAAGGTGCCGGGTGCTTCCAGTGCCACCGGCTCGACGGTCACGGCCAGAGCTTTGGCCCGGACCTGTCGGTGGTCGGGGCGCGCGCCCCCGTGCAGCACCTCGTGCAGTCGATTCTCGAACCCAACGCCGTCATCACCGAAGGATTCAGTCTCCATCGAATTGAAACCGCCGACACCGAGCTATCGGGCATCCTCATCGAGGAGAGCGGCCTCAGCGTGACGCTGGGATTGGCCAACGGTCGTCGCGAGACGATTCAAAAGTCTCAAATCACCACCCGAGGGTCCTCGGCACAATCGGCCATGCCGGCCTATGACACCGTCCTACCCGCGCGCGCGGTGGCGGACGTCGCCGCCTACCTGGTCCGTCAGCAGTCGAAGTCGCAGGCCGGTTCGCCGGGATCGGAGCCGCCTTCCGGGACCGCCGGGCCATCCGCCACGCCGTTAGACGGCGATGCGCTGGCCTTCGCTGAACTCTCGGGGCGCCTCCGCCTCACCCGGGGTGGGTACCCGGTGGCCGACTTCGTCCACCAAGATGAGCGGATCCTGCGACCGCACTTCGCCAACCTCCACGCCCCCGGAGGCCTTCGCGTGAGCCGCAACCACCCGCCGCGCCCACCGCTGGATGCCGTGGACCACGACACCATGCACCCCGGTCTATGGCTGGCCTTTGGCGACATCAACGGTGTGGATTTCTGGCGCAATCGCGGCCGCATCGTGCATCGCGGATTCGCCCGACGGCCGGAGGTCCGCGACGGGCGGCTCACCTTCGCCACCGACA
>CANHYD010000087.1 GCA_947464705.1 Verrucomicrobiota bacterium
ACTCCCTCATTGGCGATCAGGTCCTCGATGGCCATTTCGCCTTCGTCGGGGATGATCTCGGACATGCGCGGAGAGGCATGCTTTTCCTTGAGCTCCCGAAGTTCTTTTTTGATGATAGAAAGCACTCGAGACTCCTTGGCGAGGATGTCCAGCAGGTCCTTGATCCGCTCAATGAGTTCGGCGTACTCGCCCCGGACCTTGTCGATTTCGAGACCGGTGAGCTGGTAGAGGCGGAGTTCCAAAATAGCGTCCACCTGACGCTCGGTCAGTGCGTAGCGACCCGACGCATTCAAGCGTTCCTCACTGCGGATGAGAATGCTCCAACGCTCCACCTGGGCGCGGGTCCATTCGAAGGCCAGTAACTTGATACGAGCCTCATCGCGGGTCTTGGAGCTGCGGATGATCCGAATGAACTCATCCAAGTTGTTGAGGGCACAAATGTAACCCTCCAGCAACTCGGCCCGCTCCTCCGCCTTGCGCAATTCGAAGCGGGTCCGACGCAGCACCACTTCGCGCCGGTGTTCGATGTAGCACTGGATGATCTCCTTCAGGTTCAGCGTCTTGGGCTTGCCATGATCGATGGCCAGGGCATTGACGCTGAAGCTGGTCTCGAGCTGGGTGTGCTTGAAGAGATTGTTGATGACCACCCTCGGACTGGCATCACGCTTGAGCTCGATGACGAGTCGGCAGTTCTCATCCGACTCGTTCCGCATCGCCGAGATTTCGGTGATGATCTTCTCTTGGACCAGGCTGGCGATCTGCTCCTCCAACCCGGCACGGTTGACGTTGTAAGGGATCTCAGTGATGACCAACTGTTCCCGATTGCCCTTGAGCTCCTCCACGCCGATGCGACCTCTCAGCTTGATGCTGCCTCGCCCGGTCCTGAAATAATTGTGGATACCCTCGATGCCGCAGATAAAGCCTCCGGTCGGAAAGTCCGGACCTTTGATGAACTTCGTGAGTTCCGGAATGGTGATCGACGGGTTGTCGATCTGGGCACAAATGCCGTCGATGACCTCACCGAGGTTGTGGGGGGCCATGTTGGTGGCCATACCCACCGCGATGCCGGTACCGCCATTGACCAGCAGGTTCGGGAAAGCCGCCGGCAAGACCGACGGCTCCATGAGTCGCTCGTCGTAGTTGGGGACGAAGTCCACCGTATCCCGATCCATGTCGGTCATCAGGGCCGCGCCCAGATGGGTAAGGCGCGCCTCGGTATAACGCATGGCCGCCGGCGGGTCGTTTTCGACCGATCCGAAGTTCCCCTTACCGTCCACGAGCTTCTCCCGCATGGCCCACGGTTGGGCCATATGGACCAAGGTCGGATAGATGACAGCCTCGCCATGGGGATGGTAATCGCCCGAGGTCTGACCGCAGATCTTGGCGCACTTCATGTGCTTGCGACCCGGGAATAGCGACAATCCCTCCATGGCGAAGAGGATGCGTCGCTGGGATGGCTTCAGTCCGTCACGCACATCGGGCAGAGCCCGAGAGATGATGACAGACATCGAGTAGTCCAGAAACGAGGCTTTGATCTCGTCGGCCACGTTGATCGAGTGGATCTTCTCGTTGCCCGTGTAGGCACCACCACTGGCTTGCGGTTCTTTGGGTTGGTTCTCTTCAGGCATGGGACGGAAAGTGAGAGATGGGGCAGGATCGGTGTCGGTTTCGTCGCTTCAGCTCAAACGTCCAGATTGCGGACATTGAGCGCGTTGTCCTCAATGAATTGGCGTCGCGGTTCGACCACATCGCCCATGAGGCGGGTGAACATCTCCTCGGCCTCGACCGCATCGGACAGTTCGATCCGCAGCAGCTTACGCTTCGGCGGATTCATGGTCGTTTCAAAGAGCTCCTTGGCATCCATTTCGCCCAATCCCTTGAAGCGATAGATCTGGATACCCTTCTTACCTACCTCCTTCACTTCATTGAGGATCTGCGGAATCGAGAAGATCGGAGTCACATGGGCCCGTTCACCCTCGCCTTCGATCAGTTCGAAGAGGGGCTTGTCCTGAGCGGCGTAATGATCGATCGCCAGCCCCTTCTTGGTCAGCTTCGCCAACAGTTCGCCGATCGCCCGAGACTCAAGGTGCAAATGAACATAGGAGGCTCGGCGGCTCTGGCCCTTGGCCTTCTCCAAGCGCTCCTTGGCCTCGATGTCGCCGAACAAGTCAGGATTGGCCGTCTTGAAGGCCTCCTGCTCCTCGTTGGTCATGAAATAATGAACGGTTTCCGCGTTGCCTTCGCGAACCTTCACCAAATGCTGCGGCAACGCTCCGTCCGACGCGCGGCAGGCCACGTATTTGGCAAAATCGCCACCCTGCCGGCGAATGAACGTGGCATGCTTGTCGAGGGTTTCGAGCAACCCGAGGATTTCCTCCAATTGCTTGGCGGGCACTTCTTTGCCGTCGGCCAAATTCTTCAGGCGGACCTCTTCGGTGCCGTTCTGGAGCAGGATTCGATTCAACTGGACATCGTCATCGACGTAATCCGTGCGCTTCTTGCGGGTGATGGAATACAGCGGCGGTTGAGCGATGTACACGTAGCCATCCCGGATGAGCTGGGTCATCTGGCGGTAGAAGAAGGTCAGCAGCAGCGTGCGGATGTGGGATCCATCGACATCGGCGTCGGTCATGATGATGACCTTGTGGTAGCGGAGATTCTCGATCTTGAAGGCCCCCTCGCCTTCTCCGGCACCGATGCCGGTTCCGATGGCAGTGATCATCGTCCGGATTTCGTTGTTCTGCAGCACCTTGTCGAGACGGGCCTTCTCGACGTTGATGAGCTTACCGCGAATGGGGAGGATCGCTTGGAACTTTCGGTCGCGCCCCTGCTTGGCGGAGCCACCTGCCGAGTCGCCCTCGACGATGTACAACTCGGTATTGGCCGGATCGCGATCGGAACAATCGGCCAGCTTGCCGGGGAGTCCGCCGCCGGTCAGGGCCGTCTTGCGAACCGCCTCGCGTGCCTTGCGCGCGGCTTCCCGAGCACGGGCCGCATTCAGTGCCTTCTCGACGATCTTCTTGGCCACCAGCGGATTGTCGTCGAAGTAGTTCATCAACCCCTCGTACGACGCCGAACCCACGATGCTCTCCACCTCCGGCGAGATGAGCTTCACCTTGGTCTGCGATTCGAACTTCGGATCGCTGTGCTTGATGGAGATGGCAGCCGTCAACCCTTCTCGCACGTCATCCCCGGTGATCTGCGGATCCTTTTCCTTCAGGAGGCTGTTGGACTTGGCGTACTGGTTGACCGACCGGGTCAGGGCCGTCCGGAAACCCGACAGGTGGGTACCACCATCGGGATTGTGGATGGTGTTGGTGTAGCAGAGAACCTGATCGTTGTAGCTGTCGTTGTACTGGAGAACGACATGGATGTGGATCTCGACCTCCTTCTCGGTGGTCGTGGTCTTGCTCTCCTTGAGGATGGTGATGGGCTTCGGATGCAGGGCCACCCGACTCTTGTTCAGCTGGCGGACAAACTCCTCCAACCCCTCTTTGTACAGGAAGGTCTCGAGCTTGGGATCGGATTGGCGCTCGTCCAGGAAGGAGATCTCCAGGCCAGAATTGATGCACGCCAACTCTCGGAGACGCTGGGTGATCCGATCAGACTTGAACTCAACGGTGTCGCGGAAGATCTCCGGATCCGGCTTGAAGGTAATGAGAGTGCCGCGTCCCTTGGCCTTGCCGATGACCTCCAATTTCTTGGTCACCTTGCCGCGTTCAAACTCCATGTGGTGGATCTTGCCTTCGCGGCTCACCTCCACCTCGAACCATTCGGAAACAGCATTGACGCACTTGGCGCCCACGCCGTGCGTACCCCCAGAAAACTTGTACCCACCCTGCCCGTATTTGCCACCCGAGTGGAGTGTGGTCAGCACCAGCTCGACAGCGGGCATTTTCTTCTGAGGGTGCATGTCCACCGGGATGCCGCGCCCGTCATCTCGGATCGAAATGGAACCGTCCACGTGGATGACCACCTCGATCTTCATGCAGTGACCGGCCAAGTGCTCGTCGACGGAGTTATCGAGCACCTCGGACACACAGTGGTGGAGCGCTCGCTCGTCAGTGCCGCCGATATACATGCCGGGCTTTTTCCGGACAGCTTCCAATCCCTCCAAGGTGCTGATTTGGGAGCTATCGTAGGTTTCCTTCGGAGGAACGTTATCGGCCATAATGAGGTATCCGGACGACCGCCCACGATGAAGCCGCAGGTCAGATCAACGACAGTTTAGCGGGTTGAAGCGGTCTAGGACAACAGCTTTCGAAAAAGCGCAATCTGTTGTTGATCAGACCTTAAAGACACCCAACCCGTTGTGGGTCTAGGCCGGAGTTCAACCCTAGGATGGCCCACCAAAGGCACTTCGGAATCGGGCCCCCAACGGACCCCAAAAAAAACCGAGCAAAATACCCTCGACGTCGGGGCTCCAATTGGGAGTCAGGGATTAGCAGTCAGGGATTAGCAGTCAGGGATTAGCAGTCAGGGATCAAAAATCAGGGCTCGCCCCGAATGATCACAAACCAGGCGTCGTTCCACTTCTCCTTATCATCGCCGGCGATGATGAGGAATTCGCCCCGCTTGAGGGCCTCTAGGGAATGCTGGAGGGTCTTCACGAGCTTGACCTCCTTGGCATCGTTGACGCTATGGAGCCGAACCTCCAAGTGACCGTCACTGGTGGTCTTCAAATCCACCTGACAACGGTCCAACGGAACTTTCTGAGCCCCCTTCGAATCGAGGTCGATCTGGGTGGACTTCACGACCCAGTAGTTCTTCCACCGGAAATGCCGCAGCTTTTCACGGCCCTTGGCATCTAACTCCTTGAGGTTCTTGCCCTCGGGTGCTGTGCCGTCGGTGCCCCACGCCAATTCGAGCCGGAGCCTGAGATCGGAAGCAGACGATGCCAGAGGTGCCAGTGCCCCCAGCACTAGGAGACATCCCACACGTAGGAACCCCAATCGATTGATCCAAAGACGTTTCATCAGAACTGCTACTCGAGGCATCAAGGCATTCAGGAGGCCGGGTGCCAATATTTTAATGCGCTATTGGATCCAATGGACGGTGACGCCATCGCTCTCGGAGCGAAAGACCGTCGAGGAGACGTCGACATCGGTCACGTCGCCTCCGCCTGCCAAGGTGATTTCGCGAGGCACCGGCCGGGTGGAAACCACGACGGCGACCGCTGCGACCCCCAATGCTGGAATCAACCAACGCAACCAACCCAGAGCTACCGAGGCAGCGGGCGCCTTGGGTTGCTCCGCCTCGATCTGCCGGCGGATTTGGCTCCAGTAAAACTCACGGCTCGCGGGAACCTTGGCCTCCGGTTCATGCGTACGGATCAGGGTTCCCAGTTGCCGCAGACCGGCCACCAACTCTTGGGCATCCAAGTCGGCAGGCAGGGCGGCTTCCACTTGGCGGCGGCGTTCCTCGGTCAGTTCACCATCGACGTAGGCCTGAAGGTCCAACAGCTGTTCGGTGTTTTTCATTCGGATCGCTCTCGCTTCAAAGATTGTAAAAGGAATGCCAACCGGCGGCGCGCGTAAAAGAGACGCGACATGACCGTCCCGATGGAGATGCCCACGCGCTTGGCGATCTCCTTGTATTCCAACCCCTCAAATTCATGAAGGACCACCACGGTCCGGTGGGCGTCGGTGAGTTTCCCCAGAGCTTCATCGATGCGCCTCCGGAGTTCGTCTTGCTCGAGACCGGCTGTCGGATTGGTTTCCGGAGCAGGCAATTGACGTTCCACTCCACCGGATTCTTCGTCCATCGCCTCGATGGATTCGGTTCGCACCCGCTTTTGGCGCCGCAGTTGATCGAGGCACAGGTTGATGACAATACGCGTCACCCAAGTGGCGAAACTCGATTCGCCCTGAAATTGAACCAAACGTTGCCACGCTTTTACCCATGCTTCCTGCGAATATTCCAGCGCTTGATCCTCGTTCCTCATCATCATGAGGGCTCGCGCATAGATTTTGTCACGGTGCCTGAATACCAACTGCTCAAACGCCTCGGTGTCTCCTTGTTGAGCCCACTTGACCAAGGTCTCGTCGGCTTCTGACGGATAATCATGTTTCACCGACACAGGCATCGACGGCGGGGTTCGGCGATTATTCAGGAATAATTTGAGACGACCCGGGGAAGCCGGGAACGGATGCCAATCGGCACTTCCGGCTGCATTCAGGCTTCACAGCTTGCCCTTGCTGCTGGGGATCTCGCCGGCGATGCGGGGATCGCGTTGGCAGGCAAAGTCGACGGACTTGGCAAAGGCCTTGAACAAGGCTTCGACCACGTGATGCGGTTCGCCTCCATAGAGCAGTTCCAAGTGCAGGTTGCAGCGGGCCTCGTTGGTGAAACCCTGGAAGAATTCGCGTGCCAGACCGAAACGGAAACGCGACGACATATCTTGGTCGCGGTCGGCCTCCGGGATGCGGCGCTGGGCCAACGAATCCATGCCGCGCCAAACGAGGTACGGGCGACCGCTGAAGTCGATCACGCAGCGAGCCAGCACTTCGTCCATCGGGACATGGGCTTCACCCGTGAACGGATTGCGCGGATCGAACCCGGTGCCATAGCGTCGGATGCCCCGCTTGTCGCCGAGGGCCTGGAGAAAGGCTTGCCCCAGGGCGATCCCGCAGTCCTCCACTGTGTGATGGGCATCAATGTGCAGATCGCCCTCGCAACGCAGCTTGAGATCGCACACCGAATGCTTGGCAAAAGCACACAGCATGTGATCCAAAAATCCCACCCCGGTCTTCACCTGGGCCTTGCCCTTGCCATCAATATTGAGGTCCACGCGGATGGAGGTCTCGCTGGTCTTCCGCTGGATCTTGGCGCGCCGCTCGGTCATGTGGCGCAAGCGGTAACGGCGGGAACGGCCGGCAACAAGGTTTTTGTTTGACGGCCTCGCCCACAGACGGAGGCTTCTTCCCGATGATCCACCGTCGAGACTTCCTCAAGACCGCCTCCGTTGCGGGCGCAGCACTGGCCACCGGTTGCCACTCTCTGGGCTCCGGCCACACCGCCTCGGTGTACGAACTGCGCATTTACACCATCCATCCCGGCAAGGCCGAAGCCCTGCACAACCGTTTCCGCAACCACACCCTGCGCCTGTTCAAGAAGCACGGCATCGAGAGCATCGGCTACTGGATGCCTGCCGATCCGGCCGATCAACGCCTGCATTTCATGCTCCGCTACCCGAGCCGCGAGGCCCGTGAAACCTTGTGGAAGGCGTTCACCTCGGATCCCGACTGGAAGTCTGCTCAAAAGGCCAGCGAAGCCGCCGGCCCCCTCGTGGCCAAGGCTGAGAATCCGTTTCTGGTGGAGACGGACTACTCTCCGAAAGTCCGCACCGGGAACGTTTCCAAGGGCGGCGTCTGGGAAATGCGCACCTACACCAGCACCCCAGAACGGCTCTCACACTTGGATGCCCGCTTCCGGGACCACACGATGGGTCTTTTCGCCAAGTACGGCATGGGCAATCAGGGCTACTTCCACAAGATGGCCGACCAGCCCGAAGGTGACCGCACTCTGCTCTACTTCCTAACTCACAAGTCCCAGGAAGCGGCCAAGGCCAGCTTCGCTGCCTTCGGCAAAGACCCGGCGTGGAAGGCCGCCCGTGAGGCCAGCGAAAAGGCGGCCGGCGGATCCCTCACTGTCGCCGGCGGAGTAAAGTCGGTCTTCTTGGTCCCCACAGACTACTCGCCGACTCACTGAACGAATCGTTTTCGGTGAAACAGCAAGGCCCCGTGGAACCGTAGGATTCCCGGGGCCTTTTGCTGAACCAAGACGCCCCAGAGGGACGGTCCCGCGGATCTTCAGGAACGCAGTTTGCGCTCGAGAATCTCGCCCGCCAAAGCCGGGTTGGCCTTGCCCTTGGAGAGTTTCATCACCTGCCCTTTAAGCGCGTTGAGCGCGGCCACCTTGCCGGCCCGGAAGTCTGCGGCAGACCCCGGATTGGCGGCGATGGCTTGGTCGCAGAGGGCTTCCAGTGCCCCGACGTCGCTCACCTGTGACCACCCATTGCGCTCCACGATTACCTTGGGGGCATCACCGGTGTTGAACATCTCGGCAAAGACGTCTTGAGCGATCTTGCTGCTGATCGCTCCTGCTTCGACCAACCCGACCAAATCGCGAACTTGTGCCGGCTGGATGCGCACCTCTCCCACTGCGATGCCCGATTCACTCACTCGTGCTTGGAGGTTGTTGATGACCCAATTGGCAATGGCCTTGGGCTGCGTCGCTCCCTGGACCGCCTGCTCGAAGAACGTGGCCAGTGGGAGGTTGTCCCGGAAGATCTCCGCGTCGCCGTCAGGCAGGCCGTACTCCCGGATGAAGCGTTTCTTGCGAGCCAGCGGCAACTCGACCACTTGAGCTTTCACCGAGGCCAACCATTCGTCGGTAGGCACCAGCGGCATCAGGTCCGGCTCCGGAAAGTAGCGGTAGTCGTGCGCATCTTCTTTG
>CANHYD010000088.1 GCA_947464705.1 Verrucomicrobiota bacterium
CAATTGAGCGCTGGGGAGGTGTTGCGGTTGAGGATCCGCCACTTGAGCGATGGGGTGGTGCTGGGGTCGAAGGAGTTTGTGGACGCGGTGTTCGAGCGGTACCGGGAACGCTTTGGTCCGCGTCGGCGCAGCGGGGCACGCCCGATCCGTGCCGTGCCTCTACCAGGCCTCATGGCCTTGCGCGACCTCCGCGTCGATGTCGTGGGGTGAGGGGGGCCAAATACCCTGGGTCCCTTAACCCTGGGTTAGCCGAGATACCACCGATCAGACCCATTTGGCCGGACCAGGAAACGAAAACGGGGAGTGGATTTACCACCCCCCGTTTGCTGGTCGTCGAATTCTCCGTCTCCGGTCGACGCTTTAATGGACCAATCGTGTCAGGCTGTGATCAACGTCAAGGCAGCTTCTGCCATCTTGGGACCCGTCATGCCGTGTTTGATGTACAGCTCTTCTGCCAAGTAAGCGCTTTGGCCAAACTCGCCATGGATGCCTAAACTCGTGATCCGATGGCTGATTCCGGTACGACTTAGGGCATGGCTGACTTGGGCTCCCATGCCGCCGATGACCTGGTGGTCTTCAATGGTCACAAGCCGCCCGCCGCACCGGCGGACAGCCGCGCCGATGGTCTCGATATCCACATGGTTGATGAACGGATTGTTGATGACCGTGGCCGATTTGCCTTGGGCGCGGAGCAGTTTAGCAGCCTCCAAGCACTTGCTGAACAACACACCACTGCCGACGAGCACGACGTCTGTCCCTTCTTCGATGACTTGTGCCTTGCCCCAGGCGTAGGTGGCACCAGGCACCCACTCGACGGGGTAGTTTTCGCGACCGACAAAGAACACCACGCTCTCTCCATCACGTCCGGCTGCACGCTCGTCTCCGATGCGGCGGATGGCGGCATTCATGAACGCTTCAGCCTCCTTGGAGCAACTGGGAGCGACAACCGTCGTGTGTGGGATGGAACTGACGGCTGCCAAATAGGTGGTTGCCTGATGGCTCGCGCCGTCGGCCGCATCCTGAAAGCCAATGTGGGAAAACATGGCGATCACCGGGGCTTGGGAAAGGGCCGCCATGGTCAAAGGAAGGTTTCCTTTGGTGACGCCAAACTGGCCAAACGTGTCCACAATGGGAATGAAGCCAACCTTTGAAAGGCCCGCCGCAACGCTGATCATGTTGGATTCGGCGATGCCCACCTCAACGAAACGGCCGGTGGCCTTCTGGAAGGTGCTGATACCAGTGGATCCTTGGACGTCGGAACTCACCGAATAGACGGGGTAGCCTGCCTGAGCTGCCTGAATGGCTCCGGCTGCCAAACCCGCCTGAACTTTGTCTTTCTTGATGGCCGGGGTCACTGTCGCCGGAGCAGGAGCGGCCGCCGCTGCAGCTGCCTTGGCTTTCTTCTCAGATTCTTTCTTTTCCCAGTCGCTGCGCAGCGCCTGACCCCAGGCCAACAGGTCGGCCGGGGCCGTGTCGCCTTGGTAAATCTCCGTCAGCCACTCGACGATCTTCTCGCCATTGGCCAGAGGAAAACCATGTCCGCCCGCGGCATTCTGCTCGGTGGCCTTGATTCCGTAGCCCTTGATGGTTTTGAGCCAGATGCACACGGGTTTCTCAGGGTGCGCGGCCGCGTCGGCGATGGCCTGTTCAACTGCGGTAAAGACGAGTTGGAGGTCATGCCCCTTCTCGACTTTCCGGACATCCCAACCCAGCGGAGCCATGGCTTCGAAGGAGGGTTGCATGGAGAAGGAATCAGCGGTGATACGACCCGACAGCTTGGTGTCGTTGTCGGAAATGATCATGACAAAGGGATTCACTCGCCCCTTGGCCGCCAGACCCGGGATGGCCGCAAAAGCCTCCTTGGCCTCACCTTCCATGGAGGCTCCGTCCGACATCAGAAGGACCGTGATCCGCTTGTTGCCGGCCAGCTTGTCTCCGATGGCCAAGCCCTGTGCCTGACCGATGGAGGAACCGAGTGGTCCGTTGGACAAGAGAACCCCCTCGGGGTTGATATGTGATTCGCCGTGGCCGGTGAGCTTGGATTGGATGCTCCGGAAACCCTTGAGCGTGTCCGGGGTCATTCCGTCAAAGCCGTAATTGGCTCGGATGGCATAAATGCCGTTTTCCGCGTGCCCAGCGTCGTTGACGAAGTTGTAGGACTCGTGCCACGGGCGATCCGAGGCTGCAAAGATCACTCCATGGACGGCGGAGCTGACTTCAGCGAATGCCGCTGGCCCGCCCCAGTGGCAGGCTGCGCCGCCGACGACCGCATGAACATCCATGAGCGCCACCAGTGCCCGGGTCGCCCGAGGATCAGCAAGGGTGATGGTTTTCCCGGACCGATCCTGCACCTGAGCGGTATAGCGGGGAAGTCCCGGCGTCGGTGCCAGACGGGATTTGAGGATCTGAGGGCGGAGTGAAGGCAGCTCAACTTGAGCAACGACGGACGTATCAGCGGCCATAAATTCGGTTGGAACTCGAGATCAGTGTGCGGGTGGATTCCCGCAACCGTCCAAAAAGGCTACGGGGGGAAACTGAAATGGGAAGGCACTTTTTGAACATCCGCCCATTCAGTTCCCGGTTGTCCGCGAAGCAGAGATCCCACAAAGAGCTTTTTCCTCTCGGCGCTGTCCGCCATGATTTCGGCCATGTCAGGTCTCATCGCCATCGTGGGCCGTCCCAACGTCGGCAAGTCAGCGCTCTTCAATCGAATCGTCGGCCGTCGCATCGCCATTGTTCATGATCAACCCGGTGTCACTCGGGACCGTGTAATGGCCGAAGCCGAATGGCATGGTCGACCCTACACTCTGGTGGACACGGGCGGCATCGGGTTGCTGCGCCGGGAAAAAGCCGATGACGTGATCACCGCTGCCGCATTGCAGCAGGTGGACTTGGCAATTGATGCGGCGGATGTGATCCTGTTCGTGGTCAATGTCCAAGAGGGCATCGTTCCATTGGACCAGGAGGTTGCGAAGAAGCTCAGGACGATCCAGAAGCCTGTGCTGCTGGTGGTGAACAAGGCGGACAACTATCAGGCCACTGCTGGCGCCGCGGAGTTTTCACAACTGGGTTTCCAGCAGATCTACCCCGTCACCGCGATCCACGGGAGTGGCGTTGAGGATCTGATGGATGAGGCTGTTGCTTTCCTGCCCCAGTGGAGCGCGGTTTCAAAACCGATTGAAACTGATGAGGGCGATTCGCAGGAGGCTAATGCGACGCTTGAAGAAGGAGAAGAGGGCGAAGCCTTGCCTCCTCGCCGCCCAGACGGTCCGAAGCGTTTGGCCATCGTTGGCCGTCCGAATGTCGGCAAGTCTTCCATCATCAACCGGGTGACCGGATCCGATCGAGTCATCGTCAGCGCGATTCCCGGGACGACCCGCGATGCGGTGGACGTTCCTTTTGAGGTGGTGACCGAGGCCGGGCGTGAACAATACGTGCTGGTGGACACCGCGGGTGTCCGGAAGGCACGCCGCATCGATGACAGCATCGAATACTTTTCCGTTGAACGGACCAAGGGAGCCATCGCTCGCTGTGACATCGCCGTTCTGGTCATCGACGCGATGAACGGGATTACCGAGCAGGACAAGAAGATCGCCGATGTGATTGTCGAGCAACGACGCGCCTGCATCGTGGTGGTCAATAAATGGGATCTCGTAGCCGAAGATGTTCGTAAAGCCCGCGAGCAAGAAATCGAGGTGCGTTCGGGCAAGAACCGGGACCGCGACGATCGCCAGAAGCGATTGACGACCTTGTCGGAGTTCGGTCAGTGGGTTCAGGAACGACTGTTCTTCCTGGATTACGCTCCGGTGATCTTCACCTCCGCCAAAGATGGGTTCCAACTGGACCGTCTGCTGGAAGCCGTTCGATACGTGTCCAGCCAGTTGAAGCAGAAGGTGCCCACGGCCATTCTGAATCGGACTCTCAATGACGCCATTGAACGTCGGCAACCGGTCAGCGACATGGGCCACCGGCTCAAGTTCTACTACGCGACCCAAGTGCGGCAGGCACCGCCGACGTTCCTGCTCTTCGTGAACCGGGACGAATTGTTCAGCTCGCCCTATATGAAGTATCTTTCGGGCGAGATGAGAAAAGCCTTCGGTTATGAGGGTTGCCCCATCTTGTTGGTGCCCAAGCCACGCCCGAAAACCATCGAATCAGTCCGCAGATTCCGCAAACAACCCTTTGCCCACAAACGCGAGGGAGGCGAGCGGAAGCTGTCGCCACTGGCCGAACGCGCGGTGGCCCGAAAGGCGGCTCGCTCGGAGAACCCAGGTACGGGCAAGGGAATGACCCGATCGTCCAGTCGGGCAGGAACCCCGCCTCCAGCACGGAACTTCAAGTCGGCGAAGCCCGGAATGCCGGAGACTAAGGGGGGGAATCCCAAGTTCGCCGGATCGAGAGCCCCGATCCCCTCCAGACGGACCGACAAGGCTCCAGGCGGTCGCCCGCTCAAGAGTGAGGGCTTCCAGAAGAGCAGTGGTTGGAAAACCGAGGGTCGGATGCCCACCGGTAGCCGTAGGCAGGCCGAAGGGCGGAACCCCAACGAGGGGCGGAATACCACTGAAGGCCGAAAGCCGGCCGAGCGGAAAACCACAGGCCGAAACACCGCGGACCGAAAGCCAACGGGCCGAGGGCGGTCACCGCGGCGCTAACCGAAAACTGGGCCGCGCTCGCTCAGCCTCGGTTGAGCGTGCCGTCGGCCGAGGCTCTACGGATGTTTCTGGCCAAGCTCGCCGTAGCCCAGGGTTCTTGGGCCCGATCGATGGTTGCGTGAGTGGCCCAGTCGGATTGGACTGGATAAGAGGCAATGGGTTCAGCCCAAACCGAGGTACGGACCAAGATCCGGACCCCCAATTGGCGAATCTTTACTGAATCAACGGGGCTGGAAGGCCCAGACCGGATTTCAGGCAACCCGGCGGGCTGCCATCATGAAGTCGAGGTAGGTGCTCAGGCGGGACTTCATTTCGAGGCGTGAGATGATCGCGTCGATCATGCCGTGTTTCAGGAGAAACTCAGCAGTCTGGAAGTCCGGGGGCAATTCGGACTGGGTGGTGGCTTCGACCACGCGGCGGCCGGCAAATCCGATGGTGGCTCCCGGTTCTGCCACGATGAGGTCGCCCACACTAGCATAGCTGGCCATGACGCCGGCAGTGGTTGGATCGGTGAGGACACTGATGTAAGGAAGCCGCTGTTTGGCGAGGTAGGCGAGCGCTCCGCAGGTCTTGGCCATTTGCATGAGGCTGAACATGCCCTCATACATGCGAGCTCCTCCGCTGGTGGACACGATGATCAGAGGAATGCCCCGATCGGTGGCCGTCTCGATGAGTCGGGTGAGCTTTTCTCCCACCACCGAACCCATGGATCCGCCGAGGAACTGGAAATCCATCACTCCCAAAGCCACCCGGTGGGTGCCGATCATGCCGACTCCGGTGACCACAGCATCCTTGAGCATGGACATCTTCTTGCGATAAGCGGCGAGCTTGGCTTCATAACTGGCCGCACCCGTGAATTTGAGGACGTCCACGCTTTCCATCGCCGCATCCATCTCTTCAAAGGAGCAGGTCTCCACCATGGAATGGATGCGTTCCCGAGAACCGATCTTGAAGTGGTAACTGCACTTCGGACAAACCTTGAGATTGCTGTCCAGGTCCTTGTCGTAAATCAGGCCATCACATTTGGGGCACTTGGTCCACAAACCCTCCGGGATGTCCCGCTTCTTGGACTTGGAGGTCAGCTTGGGCTTGGTGAGGAACGCGGTGTCCGCGGCATCGTGGGTTGGCGGAGTGACTGCAGGCTCAACGGGATCGACGGGATCGACGCCGATCGCCTTTTTGCGGATGACTTTGGTGGCCATGAACGGGGAGACGCTCCTCAGAGGGGCGTCACTTCGGGGGATTACGTATCACCGATTTGTCCGGAAAGCCAGCGCGAGTAACACCTGGCGGCCGGGCAACTGTAACGCCAGCGTCACATCAGCCGGCCGCGGTCCGCTAGCCTTGGTGGCCCGACACCCCAGGTGGCGTTGGTCCTTTTATTTTTCCGAGGTCACGTATTTATTCAGAACGACCATCGGCCTTATCGTCGCCATGGCGGTCATGGCGGAGGATTTGAACCACCATGGCGCACCCCCTTTGATGAACCCTATTTTCAAGGTCAAGGGCCTCTTGGCTCTGCTCGGATCCGTCGCCGCATGGGCAGCCACTCCCGAGTGGCCGGAATGGCGGGGTCCTGGAGGGCAGGGGCATGCGGCCTCAAATGCCCATCCGCCGATCCAATGGAGCGAGACCGAGGGAGTCCTCTGGAAGACCGCCATTCCGGGTCGCGGTTGGTCGTCTCCGGTGATCGAGGGCAAGCAGATCTGGCTTTCGACGGCCCATGAGACGGCGGCCAAGCCCGAAGATGCCAAGCGGCGTTTGACCGCCAACACCGCGGACCAGCCTCTGGTGCTTCTCGAAAAGGTCGATTTGCATGCCGTCTGCGTGGATCGCAACACCGGCAAGATCTTGAGGGACATTCGCCTGTTTTCGGTGCAAGAACCGCAATGGGTTCATGAACTGAACAGTTACGCCTCACCAACTCCGGTCTTGGAGTCGGGCCGAGCCTATTTCCATTTCGGCACCTTCGGTACGGCCTGCTTGGACACCCGTTCCGGCAAGGTTCTCTGGACCAACACCAGTCTTCAGATCATGCACGAGAACGGTCCGGGCAGTTCTCCGATCGTGTGGAAAGACCGGTTGATCTTCCACCTCGATGGCAGCGACAGCCAATCGGTCGCAGCGCTGGATACGGCGACGGGGCGGTTGGCTTGGCGGACGTCTCGGTCCGGGGATTTGGCTGATAACCCCCAATTGAAGAAATCCTACGCCACGCCTGCCATCGTGAAGCGGGGGGGACACGATCAATTGGTCTCCCAAGGAGCCGATTGGCTGTATGGCTACGATCCCGCAACGGGACGCGAACTCTGGAAGGTTCGCTACGGGCAGTTGGGGTTTTCCCTCTCGTCCCGGGCCGTCTTTGGTGGTGGCACCCTCTACCTCAGCACGGGCTTCATGAAGCCGGAGATCCAAGCCATTCAACTCGATGCGCAGCCGCAGCCGGTTCACCGGTGGAAGTATTCCAAGGGGGCTCCGACCATGCCCTCGCTCCTGCTGGTGGGGGAGGAATTGTACTTTGTGTCCGACTCGGGGGGCTTCTTTACCTGCCTGGATGCACGCACCGGGGTCGAGCAGTTCCGGGAACGCTTGGGTGGCAATCACAACGCCTCACCGCTGTACGCTGGAGGCCGGATTTACCTGCCCAGCCGTGAGGGAAGTGTGATGGTCCTCGAGCCTGGGCGACAATATCACCCCATTGCTACGAACACATTGGCGGGCAAAATCATGGCCAGTCCGGCGGTGGTGGGACGGTCTATCTTTATCCGCACCGATCGTTCTCTCTACCGGATAGAATCCGCCACCCGATGAATCCGATGGAATCCTCAGGACATTCAGATCAGCCCCCAGCCGAGACCCAAGTCATTGCCGACACGCGCCTTTGGTTGGAGCGCGCCGTGATCGGCCTGAATCTTTGTCCCTTCGCCCGGGCCGAATACGTCCGGAACCGGATCGCTTTCCGAGTCACTGAGGCCATTACGCCCGAAGCCCTGCTGACCGAATTGGAGGTCGCCGTGCGCGAGCTGATCGCTATTGAGCCCTCAAAGATCGAGACCACCTTGCTCATCCACCCCCGGGTGCTTCAGGATTTTCTCGATTACAACGAGTTCCTGGGCGAGGCCGATGCGCTTCTGGCCCGAATGGACCTGGAGGGAGTTGTTCAGATCGCCAGCTTCCACCCCCGATATCAGTTCGCCGGTGAAGATCCGGGCGACATGAGTCATTTCACCAACCGCTCACCCTTTCCGATGCTTCACCTCCTGCGGGAGGCCTCCGTCGAGCGGGCTGTCAGCAGTGGTGAGGATGCCGCGACCATCGTGGCTCGGAACTTGAAGACCGTTCGCGGCCTCGGTCCGGAGGGTTGGAGGCGACTGGGATTGCCCATTCCGCCAGCCGGTCACTGAATTGGGCCTTAAAGCACCTCCGTTGAGAGATGGCAGAGGGCTCGTCCGTGCGACTCTAGCCCAACCTTGGGCCAATGTTGGGCTTTCCAAATGGAGCTTGGCCGGTATGTTCTCCGCTCCCGTAGCGGAGACGGATTGGGCCCTGGAAGGTTCGACCGCTTCCGATCGGTTCTGCACCACGATGGACGCCGCACACATTCGCAATTTCAGCATCATCGCCCACATCGACCACGGGAAGACCACCCTGTCGGATCGGTTGCTCCAGTCGACGGGAACTGTCGAGGATCGGACGCTCCAAGCACAGCACCTGGATGCGATGGACTTGGAAAAGGAGCGGGGCATCACCATCAAGGCCCATCCGGTCACGATGTACTACAAGGCC
>CANHYD010000089.1 GCA_947464705.1 Verrucomicrobiota bacterium
CGTGGGGATCGATCAGCGCTCCGCTCCGGGGATCCCAGAGCATCGAGTTGATGGTGAAGTCGCGACGGGCGGAGGCCTCCAGCGGACTCAGTTCGGGGTCGAACTCAATGTCGAAGCCTTTGTGTCCCGGCCCGCGTTTCGAATCCCGCCGCGGCACCGAGAAATCCCAGACCGCTCCGCTCGAATGGGTGAGCTTCACCACGCCAAACGACTTGCCCACCGAATCGGCCCGGCCGTGTCGGGACAACACGGTCGCCAACTCTGGATACGAGAGGCCATACACCTCGAGGTCGAAGTCGGCGACCGGAACCCCCAGCAACCAGTCCCGCACGCACCCGCCCACCAAGTAGGAACGCTCAAGCCCCGGAGTGTTCCGCAGCAAGGCCAGCAGCGGCGGTGGCAGGATTTCGACCATGGGAATTGTGCAGGATCAGGCGAGGTTCAGCGGCACTCGGGCAGACCCAGGCTTTGCCGGAGACTGGCCCAAGGTTCGTGGTCCCACTCGTTGACGGTTCCGGGTTCTTCGGCCTCCACCGGCGACAACATCGCCAGGAAGATCACCGGCTCGCGGAACGGATTGTACGTGCCGTGGATCTCGTTCTTGGGGATCAGCACCATCTCGCCCGCTTTGAGGATCCGATGCTCGCGTCCGCACCATTGCTCGGCCTGACCCGAAAGGATGTAGATGATTTCCTCGCGGGTGGGATGCCGATGGAATCCATGGCAACGCCCGGCATCGAGAGTCGCCCGAACCAGCAGCAGCGATTCGCACGGCACGATGTCCGGACGCGACAGCCACGTGTTCAGCGTGTACGGCGTCAGATCGGTCCGGCTTTCGGCTGCCGTAACAAAGCGCTGTTCGGACACCGCCGGAGGAGCGTTCATGCGGTCTATGGCGCGCGCTGGGACCGGACGACGCAAGCCTTTCCGGCCGTCCGACCGACCTTGAGGAGGGTTCCCCTCAGCCGGCTTGCCCCACCTGCTTGCGAATCGATCCGCAAATGGCCGAGGTCCAACGTTCCATGACCTCCATATCGGGCCCTTCGATCAACAATCGTGCCTTGGGCTCGGTGCCGGAGTAACGCAGCAAAACTCTCCCGCCCTTCGGCTCGACCTCGGACTCGGCCTGCTTGACCAAGTTCAAAACCTCGTCCAACTCGGCGAACGGGGTCTTTACACGGACGGGGACATTCGTGACGAGTTGCGGATATCGGGTCCAGCAACGGGCCAATTTGGAGAGCGGCTCGCCGCGAGTCCGCATGGCCCCGAGAATTTGCAGGGCCGCAACCAGACCGTCGCCGGTGCTGCTGTGGTCACGGAAGATCAGGTGACCACTCTGTTCGCCACCAAAGTTGTATCCGTGGGTCAGCATGCAATCGATGACGTTCTTGTCACCCACCGCAGTCCGGACCACCTCGCCGCCCGCAGCACGGATCGCGACATCCAGACCCGCATTGCTCATCACCGTGGCCACCAGCGTGTTCTTGGCCAATCGCCCTTCGGCCAGCATTTGCAAGGCGCTGATGGCCATGATGTCGTCGCCATCGACCAATTGGCCGGCCTCGTCGCACAAGATCACCCGGTCGGCGTCACCGTCATGGGCGATACCCAGATCGGCCCGGTATTCCCGGACCTTGGCGCACAGCATCTGGGGGTACATCGACCCGCATTCCCGATTGATGTTGGTGCCGTTGGGCTGGGTCCCGAAGGCGATGACTTCAGCGCCCAGTTCTTGGAGCACCATGGGCGTGGTCTTGTAGGACGCACCATGACCGCAGTCCACCACGATGCGCATGCCCTCGAGGGTCAGTGTCTTGGGAAAGGACGACTTGGCCTGCTCGACATAGCGGCCGATCGCGTCGTCCACACGGACAGCCTTACCAATCTCGCTCGCGGTCGGGCGGAAGGCCTCGATGGCCCCACTAAAAACCAATTCCTCGATCTGGTTTTCGGTGACGTCGTCGAGCTTGTAACCGTCGGGCCCGAAGAACTTGATGCCGTTGTCTTCGTAGGGATTGTGCGAGGCGGTGATCACGATGCCCGCGTCGGCACGCATGGAGCGCGTCACATAGGCCACGCCCGGCGTCGGGAGCGGTCCGATGAAGATCACGTCGACCCCCATCGACAGCACTCCGGAGCTGATCGCGTTCTCGAGCATGTAGCCTGAGAGGCGGGTGTCCTTGCCGATCACGATGCGGTGGCGCATCCGGTTGCGGGCCTGGCCGTTCCGGTTCTTAAACACATGCGCCGCCGCGCGCCCCAACTTCAGGGCCGTCTCGGCCGTCACCGGTTCGACATTGGCACGACCCCGGACACCGTCGGTCCCGAAAATCCGTTTTTGGTAGGACATATCAGCAAGCACGAACATGCCAAATCCCTGACCGGTCGGGCAACTGGCAATGCGGGCGACCACCGGGGATCTTTCCCGAAATCCAGAACCAGAAGTGCCGAACATCATGATTCAGGCACATTGCCGCCCCGCCAACTTGCCGGTATCCTCACGCACTCGTGTCCCGATCCACCGGTCAACCTCAGCTCCTGTCACTGCTCAAGCAGGTCTTCGGATACACCGGATTTCGGCCTCACCAAGAAGAAATCATCCGAGATGCTCTGGCAGGTCGGGATGTCTTCGCGTTGCTCCCCACCGGCGGCGGCAAGTCACTGTGCTTTCAATTGCCCGCGTTGGCTCGTCCCGGTCTCACGGTCGTCATCTCCCCGCTGATCGCCTTGATGAAGGATCAGGTGGATCAACTGTGCGCCAACGGTGTGGCCGCCACCTTTCTCAATTCGTCGCTATCCGAAAAGGAACGCAAGGCACGGTGGCGTGGCCTGCATCAGGGAGAGTTCAAGCTCCTCTACTTGTCTCCCGAGCGTCTGATGATTGGCGAAGGCTCGCTCTTCGACGCACTGCGTCAGTGGAATGTGCAACAGGTGGCTGTGGACGAGGCGCATTGCATCAGCGAATGGGGGCATGACTTTCGCCCCGAGTACCGGCAGCTGTCCTTGCTGCGAGAGCAATTCACCGAACTGCCCTTCATGGCGTTGACCGCCACGGCCACGACACGAGTCCGGGACGACATCATCCGACAACTGCGCCTCAAGGACCCGTCGGTCCACGTCGCCAGCTTCAACCGTCCGAACCTCACCTACCGGGTCATCCCGAAGTCCCAGGCCTACCGGCAGGTTCTCGAC
The DNA here is from genome assembly GCA_947464705.1 of Verrucomicrobiota bacterium. Taxonomy (GTDB): domain Bacteria; phylum Verrucomicrobiota; class Verrucomicrobiia; order Limisphaerales; family UBA9464; genus SXXZ01. The sequence continues at coordinate 3,193 of CANHYD010000089.1, forward strand.
TTCGTGAAGGCCCGCCCGAAAGAGAGCGGCATTGTCTACTGCTTCTCGCGCGCCTCGGCCGATTCGTTGGCGGCCAAGCTGGCCCAAGACGGCGTCAAATCACTGGCTTACCACGCGGGGTTGACCGGGAAGGAGCGTTCCGCCAATCAAGATTCGTTCTTGCGGGATGAGGTGCGGGTCGTCTGCGCGACGGTCGCCTTCGGCATGGGCATCAACAAACCCAATGTCCGGTTCGTCATCCATCACGATCTACCGAAGAACATCGAGGGCTACTACCAGGAAACAGGCCGAGCCGGACGGGATGGGCTGCCCGGTGAGTGCCTCTTGCTCTACAGCCCTGGGGATGTCGCCAAACAGACGGCCTTCATCGCCGAGAAAACCGACCTGGAAGAGCAGCGCATCGCGCGCGAACAGCTCCAGCAAATTAGCCACTACGCCGACAGTTCGGAGTGCCGAAGGGCTGGGCTGCTCGGCTATTTCGGAGAGGTCTACCCCCAGGCTAATTGCGGCACTTGCGACAATTGCCTGAGTCCCCGGTCCACCTGGGACGGCACGGTGGCGGCCCAAAAGTTTCTGAGCTGCGTCTTCCGAATCCGCCAGAAGAGTGGCTTCGGTACCGGTTTCAATCATGTCATCGCGGTGCTCACCGGCAGCGAGTCCGAAAAGGTGATCCAGTGGGGGCACGACAAGCTCAGCACCTATGGCATTGGTGCGGATTTGAGCCGCAACGAATGGGCCTCCATCGGGCGTGAGTTGGTGCGTCTGGGATACCTTCGGCAAACCTCCGAGCAGTTCAGCGTCCTGGAGATGACTCCAGATGGCATGGCCGCCTTGAAAGATCGTCGCACCATCACCCTGACCAAGCCGATGGAGCGATCCCGCCCCAAAGCCGAACGAGTCGGAGACATCGACTGCGACGAGTTGCTCTTCGAGAAGCTTCGCATCCTGCGCAAGTCGCAGGCCGACAGCCTGGGCGTTCCGCCTTACATCGTGTTCGGCGACAACTCGCTGCGCCTCATGGCTCGGGAACTACCGACCACCGATGAGGAGTTCCTGACCATCTCAGGCGTCGGTGAACGCAAGCTCCGAGACTATGGCGAAGCGTTCCTCACAGAAATCCGGGAGCACCTGAGATACAATCCCCGGGGCTGACGCCGCAGATCGCCCCGAGGGTCTCCGGCGCACCAGCGGCCTCGGTCAGCCGCTTCGCCTCACATCTTCTCGGTGACTTCAATCCCCAGCGTCTCAAGACCCAACCGCAGGACTTGGGCGCTGAGTCGGCACAAGGCCAACCGAGTCGAGCGAGCCGGCTCTTCGGCCTTCAACACCGGGCAGGCCTCATAAAAACTGCTGTAGAGGCCCGCCAACTCATGGAGGTAGTTGCACAAGTAGTTCGGGCGACATTCCTCGGCGGCCGCCTGCAGCGTGAAACCGAGGTTCATGAGGTGCTTGGCCAACGCGATCTCCGCGGGCTCGGTCAGAGCAATCGGCTGGGCCGCTGTCGGTGCACCGGAGTCGCGGACCACCTTCGCTGCCCGGGTGTACTGATACTGGACGTAGGGCGCGGTGTTGCCTTGCAGCGCCAGCATCTTGTCCCAGGAGAACACGTAATCGCTTTGGCGATTCGGCAACAAGTCCTGCCACTTGACGGCCCCGAGACCGACAATCCGGGCGATCTCTCGACGTTCCGAAGGGTCCAAGTCGGGGCGCTTCTCAGTGACCACTTGCAGGGCCCGCTCCTCGGCTTCGTCGAGGAGGTCGGCCAGTCGGACCGTGTCCCCAGAGCGGGTTTTGAAGGGCTTCCCATCCTCGCCCAGGATTTTTCCGAAACCGATGTGCCGCAACTGCGTCTTGCGATAGGCCTCGGGCTGCCACCGAGCGAAGACATGGAATAGCCCGCGGAAATGCCCCGATTGGCGGTCATCCACCACGTAGAGGATCTCATCGGGAGCCCAGGTCCGGATGCGATAATCGACCGTGGCCAGATCGGTGGTCATGTAATTGAACCCGCCGTCGCTCTTGCGGATGAGTGCCGGCACGTCCACCCACTCCCCGTCCCGGCTCACCAAGAACGGATCCTCCTTGGGCGACAGTGTCCGATCGCTAAACACCGCAACGGCTCCATCGCTCAAACGCGCGATGCCCGCCGCCAGGAGCGCCTCCACCACCGAACCCAACTCGGCGTTATAAAAACTCTCACCCAAGGTATGGTCAAACCGAGTGCCCATCCGCCCGTAGAGCGTGTCGAACTGAACTTGCGAGAGGCGGATCATCTCCTTCCAGATGGCCAGGTTCTCAGGGTCGCCAGCCTGCAGGCGTACCAATTCCTGACGCGCCATTTCCAAGCGGGCCGGGTCGGCATCGCATTGGGTGTTGACCGTCTTGTAAAGCCGCTCCATCTCCGCGATGGGATCACTCTCCAGGGCCTGCCGATCGAGCAATTCCTTCCAGCCCACCAGCAATTTGCCGAACTGGGTACCCCAGTCACCAATGTGATTGTCACTAATGACTCGATGCCCGAGCAGCCGCCACATCCGCTGCAACGCTTCCCCGATGCCCGTGGATCGGATGTGCCCGACATGCATGGGCTTGGCGACATTCGGCGAGGAGAAATCCAGAACCACGGTCCTCGGCGTCTCGGCCTTGGGTATGAGCACCGGTTTCCCGCAGGCCGCGTCACTGAGCCACTGCTCCAGGGCTTGTCGTGTCAGTCGGAAATTCAAGAACCCCGGTCCAGCGATCTCCACCGGCTCGCAAAGTTCGGAGACGTCGAGTCGCGCCACCACATCGCTGGCCAATTGACGGGGATTCATGCGGGCGGCCTTTGCCACCAGCATCAGGGAGTTGCTCTGAAAATCACCAAACCGCGCCTCGGAGGCCGGCTTCACCTGAATGGTGGCCGGGTCGGCGGTAGGAACAAGGGCGGAAACCGCGGCGCGAAGCCGGGATTCAATTGCGGAATGGAACATGGGACGGAGAGGTCGGACTCGGATGGCATCACCCCAACGGAGGTCAGCGCAGACCTTCGGAGAAGTCGCGGATCGTCTTGATCATCGCCTCCGCGTCCGGGGCGTTGGTGATGGACTTCAGAAAGTCATCGCGGCGGAGGACTTTGGCAATGCCAGCCAAGGTATGCAGGTGGCGCTGGAACTGCCCGGCTGGCACCAGGAACAATGTCACTAAATGGACCGGTTGATTGTCCAATGCATCGAAGCTGACACCGGTGCGGGAGCGCCCGAATGCGGCGATTACTTCCGGAATCAAATCGGTGGAGGCATGCGGGATGCCAATGCCGAATCCGATACCGGTGCTCATGGACGTCTCGCGCTTTTTGACCACCGCGGTGATGGCCTCCCGGTGTTCGGGCAGAACCTTGCCAGCGGCAACAAGGCACCCGATCAACTCGTCGATGGCCTCCCACCGGTTTTTGGCCGCCAGTTCAGGAACGATCTGCCGTGTCGTGAGAATATCGCCAAGATTCATGCGTACCTAGGATGCGAAGCTTCTCGCCTGCGTGGGCTGAGATTCAAGTGTCATTTGTAACACAGCGACAGGAACCCGACCGTGCCTCGACCACGAAAAGAGCCTCCCCAGTGAGCCTCATTGCGTCAGGAGATCCACTGTTGAGCCAACCGCCATGCCTCCAGATAGAATTCACCGGAGAGGCGTGCTGCCGATCGCAACGCGGTCCCCACGCCTGGGCGCCCGGCCAGCCAAGCCATGCCCACCAGCAGCATCAACGCGTTGCCCAGCCAGATGAGCGACCCCGAAAAGAGAAATCCTTCGCCCACTAGGTCCGGCTGTCGGATGCGCAGGATCACCGCCGTCATGGTGACGTGGAAGCCGTAGGTCAGCCCCAGCCCGGCCTGATACAGAGGCATCACCCACCAAGCCATTCCCCACCGCCACTGCACCACAGCCATGATCAGCGACCAGAGGATCGAGTAGATGGGCAAGAAATAGGGAGAGAGCGCAATGAACGCATTGCTCTTGCTCACCCGGACTTCTCCCCCGCGGCTGTTGACCTTGAAGGATTGAACCCGCGATCCACACATCCAGGCGCTGAGTGCGTGGGTCAATTCATGACCCAAGACATACAGCCACATCGGGCGCGGTAACTGAACATAGACCACCACCCAAATTCCCAAGCCTACCAGGAGGGGCACCCAAAATGAACTACCGGAAACCGAGGCGCGACCAACCTCCCAGGCGGCCCAACTCACCCCCAGATTGATTGGAAGCAGGAGTAGCGCGACTAGCCATCGAACACCGCGGCGAAACCATCGAGACAACATTCCGTCGGCAGAGTTCCGTGCGCCGGAGGGCTCGAACAGCCCAAAGCTTCTGACTCGCAGACGGACCCAGCCTTGCGATCAGGGGCACACGATGCACCATCCGGGAGTGTTGCCCGTATGAAACCCAAGGCCAAGCCCACCGCTCGCACGCTGGCCGCAGCCCCGGCCCCGACTTCCCGGAAGCCCGGGCGTCCGGGTCCACGTCCCAGTCCGCGCTCCAGCTCTAGTACTGCGGCCGTCCCTGACGTCGCCATCGAAACCCCCACAGATACTGCTGCCAGCGAGTTGGCCACTCTCGTGGCCGGCAATCTGGGGAAAGCGCTCAAGCCCAACGAGATAGAGACAATCCGACTCATCGACAGTCTCTTCGCCCGGATCCGGAGCGGCACTGCGTTGACTCTGGGGCACTTGGCCGAGCTCGGTTTCCTCATCACGGAGAGCGCCTGGCAAAAAGCCGATTTGTGGAGCACCACACCGCGTTCTTCTTGGGAACTGTGGCAATACATCGCCGTCTTCGCCGAGGAACGGAATCTGGCCATCCCCGCCTTCCTGAAGTCGGTGACCCAACCCGATGAGGCCCGTAGCGCCGTCAGCACCCATCGACGGGAGCGCGACGTTAATCGCTGGAAAACCCTCTTGGCCAACCTCCAACTCGGCCCCTCCGAAGACGCGCGGCCCGGCGGCCAAATCGAACTGCGCCTGCGCCTGGACTCCAAGGAGGCCTTGGTCGAGTGGCGCAAGGCGGGGGCCGACACCTGGGCCGCGATCAAGCCCGGTAAATTCAAGGACTTCGACGAGAAGCACGCGACAGAACTCTTGGCCGAGGTGGCTCTGCTGTGGCAGCCGCTGGCCCAACGGGCTCGGTATGGCTACCCCATCGAACTTTTCTACCACGACCAGAACACCCGCTTGTTCCTGAACCGGGTGCTCCGCTTGCCCGCC
>CANHYD010000090.1 GCA_947464705.1 Verrucomicrobiota bacterium
GAGAAACCCTCGGAGGCTTGGCGTTCTCAGTTCCACTTCGAGAACCAGACCGACCGCCGCTCCTGGAGCATCAGCCGCTTCCTGCCCTCCACCGGTGACATGGTCGGGATCCGGCTCTTGATGCCGCTGGGCAACGGAGCACATCGCGAAGTGCGGATTCCTTCGGCCCTGTGGACCAACGGTGCCTGGAACTACTCGACAGCCGGGGAACGCTTGTGGCGCAGCGCCGAGGATACCGATCCCGCCATCCGCGAAACCCGCTTCACCCCAACCCCGCCTCTGCCGGGCACCAACCAATGGCTGGCTTGGCCCGGTGCCATGGAGACCTTCACCAACGGAGTGCTCAAGACCAACATCGTCTTCCACGATCCCGCGACCCAAATCGGTTGGTCGGCCATCTCGTTCGATTCCCGCAGCGGTGAGCTCCTCGGTCTGGTGATCCAAGAACCCATTCGCCCGGGCGCCCAACGCCAATTCCTGGCCGATGGTGCGGCGTGGATGGGCTCGAACTGGCGCTTCACCAACGGCAATGAGTACCTCTTCCGAAACCATCAGGACCGCGAGCCGCTGTGGCTCCCTGGGGTAGAATTCCTCAAAGAGCTCAATGAAACTCCGGACATCATCCGCAGCGAATTGCGCATCGCCGATTTCAACCGAGCCAAGGCGATGCAGCGGCCTCAACTGACGCTTCAAGAAATCGTCGACTACCAACACCTGCACCCGGTCCTCAAGCCCGACCTGAGGGCATGGCTCGACACCCAATTCCACGCACGACTGGCCGCACCCTGGACGTGCCTGGTGGTGGTGATCATCGCCGTGCCGTTCGCCGCTCCTTCCGGGCGCAGGAATCTCTTCTTCGGCGTCGCGGGTAGCATCGGCCTGGCCTTCATCTTCTTCGTGGTCCAACGCGTCGGATTTGCCATGGGTCAGAACGGGATCGTCCCTGCGTGGCTCGGAGCCTGGCTGCCCAATCTCGTTTTCAGCCTCACCGGCCTGATCCTCACCGCGCGGGTCCGATGACCCTTGAATCCCAGTGAATCCGCCCGACTCCACCCTTGATCTTCAGGCCCGACTCGCCCGGCTGGAGTCGCTCCACCGGACCGCGCAGCGGGTGTACTCGACCCTCGATCTGCGCGAGTCGCTGCAAATCCTGCTCGATGAGGCGGTCCGTCTGATGGAGAGCAACTCGGGCTCGATCTGCCTGATTAATCCGACCAGTGGTTTCCTGGAGATCGAAGCCACCTGCGGCCTTCCCAGACACGCCAACCAATTCCGACTCCGCCTGGGTGAGGGCATCACCGGCCAAGTGGCCCGATCCGGGCGCACACTGCGCATCGACGATGTCTCCAAGGAACGCCGGTATGTCCCCTTGCGGGACGGAGTGAGTTCAGAATTGGCCGTACCCTTACGCGTGGGCGGAGAGGTGCGCGGAGTGATCAATGTCGATTCGGACCGACTCAACGCCTTCTCCCTGGAACAACAGACCCTCCTCGAAGAACTCGCGTCGCTGGCCTCTCCAGCCATCCGCAACACCTGGTTGTACGAGTCGGCGCGCCAACGGGCCGGGCTGCTGGAATCCCTCCTGAAAGTGGGCCAACTCATCAACTCCACCCTCTCGGTCGACGATGCCCTCACCGTCATCACCCGAGAGGCCCGGGTCCTGATGCGGGCCAAGACGTGTTCACTGATGATGGTGGACCCCTCGGGCGAGTGGCTGGACCTTCGCGCCCACGATGGAGCGGGCAAGGCCTATGCCTCCAAGCCGCGGGTGAGTCTGGCTGAAAGCGTGGTGGGGATCGTCGCTCGTCGTCAAAAACCGCTCCAAGTCGAGAACGTCCAGGTGTCGGGCCGCTATCAGAATGTCAGCGTCGCCCGACGCGAAGGACTCGTCTCACTCCTGAGCGTCCCCCTGCTCTTTTCAGGCAAGGCCATCGGCACCCTGAACATCTACTCCGGCGAGCCGCATCTCTTCTCCGACGAAGAGGTCCGCACCCTTTCAGCCTATGCCGAATTGTCGGCCCTGGCCCTCGAAAAAGCCCGCCTCTACGACCGGATCGTGTCCGTCGAAGAAGCGCTTCGCCAAAGCGAACGCCTCAGTGCCCTCGGTCTCTTGGCGGCCGAGATTGCCCATGAGATTCGCAATCCGCTGACGGTGATGAAGATGCTGCACCACTCACTCGATCTGCACTTTGGCCCCGGCGACCCCCGCCAAACCGATGTCCGCATCATGGGCGAGAAGATGGACCACCTGAACCGCATCGTGGACCGGGTCTTGGATTTCGCCCGTGGCGCCGAACCCCATCTGGAGGAGGTCAACGTGAACCAGGTCCTGGACGACTTGCTCATGCTCACCCGGGTCAAACTTCGTTCGGCCGGCATCGAGCTGGTCCGCGAACTGGATTCGCACCTGCCGGTGTTGATGGCCGACGCCACTCAATTGGAACAAGCCTTCTTGAACCTCACCCTGAATGCGGTCGAAGCCATGCCCGACGGAGGGCGATTGAGCATCCGATCCCGAGCCTTGCCGCTCCTCCGAAAAGGTCCGGCAACCCATGTGTTGGTTCGGTTCCGAGACAGCGGCGTCGGCATGACCCGGGAGCAGGCGCAGAACGCCTTTTCATCATTGCTGCAAACCTCCAAGCCGCGCGGCAATGGCCTGGGCATGGCAATCGTTGCCCGCGTCGTCGAAACCCACCGTGGTCAGGCCCGTGTCCGTTCCAGTCCTGGACGTGGCACCACCATCAGCCTGGTGTTCCCCGTTTCCCGCTGAAACAGCCCGAGTGTCCGTTCGATGGAGGCAGGTCCTCAGGGCCACCTCCCCATCTCTCCCGACACCCCCGTTCAGATCGGCTTGCTGAACAGGCTGCCGATGGGTTTACCGACACCGTCTCGGGTCACGTAGAACGGCCGCTTTTCAATCTCATAGGAGAGCTTGGGCGAAACTCCCATCGCACGGTACAGCGTGGCGTGCAAATCCTCGATGACCACGCGGTCCCGGATCGTTTTGCAGGGACGCTCGTCGGCGGTCACACCGTGGAGGTGGCCGCGTTTCATGCCGCCGCCGAAGAGCAGCACACTGCCCGCATCGGTGAAGTGTCGGTGCATGCCGTAATTGACCGGTGAGTCGATGCGCTGAGGGACCGGCACCTGGTCTTGGATCGGTTTGTCCGGCTTACCCTCCTGCATCATGTCGCGACTGAACTCGCTGGCCACTACCACCAGCGTTCGGTCGAGCATCCCGCGCTCCTCCAAATCGAGCACCAACTGCGAGATGGCGCCATCAATGGCCATCTTCATGTGGACGAGCTTTTCGTGTCCCCGCTCGTGGGTATCCCAATTGAGGAACGGAATGTACTCGGTCGTGACCTCAATGTACCGGGCCCCCGCCTCGGCCAAACGCCGAGCCAGCAAACAGCCCAAGCCAAAGCGTTGGAGGTTGGCCTTCTCATAAATGCCCTCGCGATTCATGTCGCCGCCGAGTCGCCGACTGAAATCCCAACCACCCGGTGCGTATTTGGCGATGGTCTCGGGCGACTCCAGCGTGAGGTCGAAGGCCTTGGCCGAAGGCGAGGCCAGCAGGCGGTGGGCATTGTCGAGCGATCGCAGCAAGGACTCCTTCTGGTATCCGCTGCCCAATTGACCCACCGGGGAGGCTTCCAACAGACGCCGATAAAACCGGTCGCGGTTCTCGAAGCGCGAGGGGCTCATGCCCTGCGGCGGCGTGACCACGTCCTTGGCCGCGTCCGGGAATGGGACGTTGAAAGGGCCAAACTCACTGCCCAGAAACCCGGCCGAGGTGAAGGCCTTGAGTTCCTCACCCTCGCCGACATCCAAGCGCTGACCGATGTTGATGAAGGCCGGCACCGCGGAGTTCTTCGGGCCCAGCGTTCGAGACATCGTCGCTCCGATATGCGGACATGCGACCGACTGCGGCGGCGCATAGCCGGTGTGCCAGTGGAACTGATGCCGCGAATGGAGGATGAAGCCTAGGTCGCCGGCCGTGTAAGTCCGGATCAGGGTGCCCCGGTCCATGACCTTGGCCACTTTCTCAAGGCCTTCACTCAGGCGAATGCCATCCACAGCCGTCGGGATCGACGGGAAGGTCGAGAGCACCGTGTTGGGGTTCATTCCCTTTTCGTAGGGCGTGTACCGCTTGGGATCGAAGGTTTCGGTCGACGCCATTCCCCCACCCATCCACAGCACGATGATGGTGTCGGCCGTAGCGGGCGGGCGCAGAGACTCTGCATCGGCAGCCATCGACTGTTGGGGGAATCCGGCACCCAAGGCGCCGAGGGTTGCAGCGCTGAGTCCCTTGACGAAATCGCGGCGGGTGAAATCGGGGGTCTTCATTGGCAAAGGCATTGGCGAGTGGATCGATCGACTGCGTCTGGGTCTCGGTCAATAGGTCAGTTGGAATTCAGGCAGCAGAGCCAGGCTCCACAGCAGGTCTTCAACGCCCTCGGGCTGGGGTTTGTCACCCACCAACTCCAGGGTCATCGCCAACTCCTGTCGGGTCGGCGGGCGCGACAAGCCCTGACGAAAAACCTGCTGAGCAATGGAGCGACCATCTCGGTGAGAAACCACCAGCTTCTCGGATCCTCGCTTGAGGAGCTTGGCCAAGGTGTCGCCGTTGGTCAGTTCCAAAGCCTGAAGGGTCGTGGCCAACGACTGCCGTGTGGTGATGACCTGCTCGCGGTTGGGACGACCCAAAGCCAGGGAGAGCGGATCGGCAGGAATCAATGAAGACCGTACCGCGCCATAAACCGGACGACCTGAAACATTCTGCGCCAAGGTGGTCTCGACATTCCAAGGAGCCATTCCCGGAACCCCCAGAATGTCGGCCGAAGCCCAACCATCGACTGAAGAGGATTGCCAGTCGCCGGCGGGATTCTTCTTCACTCGCCACGAGGCATCGGTTCCAAAGTCGAGGATCTTGTCGGTCGCAGCTCCGGACCCTTTCTTGGATTTGGGCTCCGGCGCGCGCACTCGAGCGTACACCAGCAAGCCGGCCGGATTGGTTCCATCGCCCCCATTCACAGCCTCAATCGCCAGAAGATTAGTGCCCACGCGGAGCTGACTGCGCAAATCGTACACGCTCGATTGCATCCAGTCCGAGGACTCACTGCCACGCACCCGTTTGCCATTCAGGAACACCTTGGCTGAATTGTCGGCATGGACAAACAACGTGGCATCGGTCGGGAGGGACGACACCACCCAGTCCTTGCGGAACGCATTGGTTCCAGGGGCGACACCGGTGGTGCCGGCATGCGCATCACTCCAAATCCAAAACGCGGCCGCGGGTCGCTTCTGGGCACTTCCCGGTTCGACCAGGAGGCGATCCAAATCGCCCGAGGGCTTGTCGGCCCAGACTCCGGTGATCGAACTCAACGCATCGCGGAACTGTTCGGCCGTCAGACGACGGATACCAGGTCCCTGGAAGGTGTATTCGGCTTCAGGCTTGTCCGGCAGGTTGACCGAGGGCAACTGATAGGCTCGTGAGGTGAAGATCAGGGCCAGCGTGCGCTTGAGATCCCATTGGTGCTCCACCAGGTCTTCAGCCAACCAGTCGAGCAAGTCGGCGTCCCAGGCCGTGTTCTGCATCACATCCAAAGGTTCAACCAGACCGCGGCCTAGCAGGCGGGCCCAGAGGCGGTTGACAATGGTTCGTGACAGTCGGCCGTTTTCGCGCTGGGTGATGAGCCGAGCCAACTGTTCCAAACGGTTGGACTTCGAAGCCTTGGGGTCCACCGATCCGAGTTCGGGAAACAGGAACTTCAGCGGGGCGACCTTCCCGGTGGGTTTGTCGCACTCAACCATCTCCAGAGCGCCGTCGGCGTAGATGCCGGCCAATCCGTAAGCGTCACTCAGTCTCCAGTCATCGATGAAGGAATCATGGCACGAGGCGCACTTGAGGTTCACGCCCATGAACACCTGTCCGATGTTCTGCGCCGCCTGGAGCGGCGGCGTCATGGACGCATTGACAGTTCCGCGCCAAACAATGCCCTTGGTGAACCCTTCGCTACCACCGACCGGATTGACCAACTCTCGGACGAATTGATCGTAGGGCTTGTTGTCGAGCAGCGCCTGATAAAGCCAAGGACTGATTTGCTTGCGACCGCCGTCGATGTATCCGGTCCCCTGGTAATCATTGCGGAGCAGGTCATTCCAGAACGTCAGCCAGTGTTGGGCGTAGCGAGGCTTGTCCTCGAGCAATTGGCCCACCCAGCGGGCCCGCTTGTCCTTGCTGCGGTCTTTCAAGAACGCCTCTTGGGCCTCGGGAGTCGGCAGCAAGCCGGTGATGTCCAATGAAACCCGGCGCAGAAACATCCGATCATCCACCGGCTTGGGCGACGCGGCACCGTGTCGGGAAAAATACGCGTCAAGGAAGCGATCCACCGGATGGGCGGAGCGACCAGCCGGCAGTTCCGGACGTCGCGGTTTGAGGTTGTTGGGAGGCGGCTGCGCGAAGGAAACCTGAGGATCCCACCGGAGGCCTTGATCGACCCAAGCCCGCAGAATACCCACCTGCTCTGGTGTCAGCTGGGTCCCTTTTTTGGGCATCACTGAATCCGGATCGGTGCCGGCCACCAGGTGGATGAAATAGCTCTGGGCACTATTGCCCACCACCACTGCCGGCCCCGACTCGGCCGGCTGCAAAAAAGTCTCCCGAGTGTCCAGCTTCCAATCGCCATTGGCCTTGCCACGCCCGTGGCACTTGACGCAACTGGCCTCCAAGAGTGGTTGGACGTCCTTGCGGAAATCCACGGTTCGGCCGACGGCGGGAGGCAACTTCTGGATGGCCTCAGGCGTCGGTGCCGCGGCCGAAAGCCGAGCGAAGGTCACCAGAGCCCAAAGGGACAAAACCCAACGGGTACCCCAAGCGTAGAACCGACTGGTGGAATGCACGGTGCTCACTATCCCCACCGAATTTTGGTTCGGCAAGCCCAAGGCAAACTTCAAGCGCCTGACCACCGCATTCCAAAAGCCGTGTTGGGTGAGAGCTCAACCCAGCGTCCGTGCGGGTCCGAATCAACCGATTCGCGGCCGCACGAGGAGATCCCAGAGGAGTTTGGCCGCCAGAAGGATGACCATGGACAAGAAAATGGGACGAATAAATCGCGCTCCTCCCTTCACAGCGACACCGGCCCCCAATCGACCGCCGATCATTTGCCCCAGGGCCATAATTCCGCCCACGCCGAACCTCACATGGCCCGTGATGAGAAAAAGCGCCAAGGATGCCAGGTTGCTGGAGAGGTTCATGGCCTTGGTGTAGGCCGTTGCCGCCAAAAGATTCCAGCCCATGCCCAACAAGCCGGCCATGGTCCAGAAAGTCCCCGTGCCGGGACCGAAGAACCCATCGTAGAAACCGATGAGCAACCCGCATCCGATCGCGAAGAGAGTGCGGGATTCTAGGGCAGCCTCCTCGGAGATCCACCCCCCACACCACCCCGAAGCACGCCAGCGCCGCAATCCGCCCACTAAAGCCGAGGGACGCGCTTCGCGGCCGAGGTCCGGTTTGATGGCTAAATACACGGCGATACCCACCAGCAGAACGGGAATCACCGGACGCAGAACTTGGGGGTTCATCCGCGTGACACAGGCCGCACCGATCAGGGCACCTGTCGCCGTGGGCACCACTCCCCGGGCGACCTCCCCCCATTTGAGCAGCCCGTGACGCGCGTACTGGACAGTGGCCATGGTCGTGCCCATCGACGATTGGAACTTGTTGGTACCCAGGGCGTCATGCGGATCCATTCCGGTGGCGAGCAACACCGGCACCGTCAGCAACCCACCGCCGCCCGCGATAGCATCGACCCATCCGGCCACCAGACCGGTAGCGAACAGCACCGGGTACCATTCCCAGGAAAGCTCCATGGCAAGGATCTCAGTCGCGCTGTTTGCGGCATTCGCGGAGGACGAAGGCCACCAGGTCCGGAGATTGGAAGAAGCCCGTCCACATGTTGTGACCCTGCCCCGCCGGGACCACCCATTCCAGGCTGCCTCCGAGCGCCTGATACCGCGAACGCACAAGGCCCGAGTTGGCTTCAAGGGGTACCAACTGGTCCTGATCCCCGTGAATCACGAACAACGGAATCCGAGCCCGCGCCAGCGGAGCCAGTCGATCGATGGGATTGTGCCGGGTCAATTGCGCTTCAAGATCCGCCGGTTTGAGTCCAAAAGCCGGAGCGGCATTGGTGATGCCTGGGTAACTCGCGAGATTACAAACCGGATAAATCCCGGCGAAACCC
>CANHYD010000091.1 GCA_947464705.1 Verrucomicrobiota bacterium
ACGACCGTCGCTCCGGCCGGGGAACAATCCAGCGCCACCGACAGGTGCATGCCACTGATCGCGCTCAAGGCCGCGTGAACGACGGTCCAGGCCAGGCGGGGAATCATCCGGTCGGTCAACAACGACGCCGTAGCGCCCGGTAGGATGAGCAGCGCAATGACGAGGATCGCACCCACCGCCTCGAAGGATGCCACCACGACCATGGAAAGCCAAAGCATCAACCCGTGGTGGATGACTCCGACTCGAATCCCCAGACAAGCGGCCAACCCGGGATCAAAGGAGGTGATCAGCAGTTCCTTGTAGAAGGTCACCAGCAACCCCAAGGAAACGACTAAGACTACGACCAACCTCAGCAATGGGGGCGGCCCCAGCACCCAGCCACCCAACCGGACAGAAGGTTCCAGAGGGATCATTGGCAGTTCCCCATTGAGAACGCAGTCCTGATCCAGATCCACCTTGTCGGCAAAAACAGCGATGAGCACCACCCCGATGGCAAAGAGCGTGGAGAAAGCGATACCGATGGCCGCATCCTGCTTGAGTCTCGAGTGACGGGAGATGAGTTCGATCAACCCGTGCGTCAACCAAGCGGCGACAACGGCTCCCAGAACCATCGCACCGATGCCGCGGGAACCCGTGATGAGAAATGCCAGGGCGATACCCGGCAGGACACTGTGACTGATGGCGTCGCCCACCAACGCCATCCGCCGCAAGATGAGGAAGTTGCCAATCAGCCCACAGGTGGCTCCCACCAGGAACGTCACCAGAGCCATGAGCCCATGGCTACCCAACTCCGTGGTCCAGGGTTCGACGAAGACGCGGTATGCTTGAAACTCCGGGAGGAGCGTCATGAGCGCCCTCCGTAGCCCGCCGGACGATGGTCCGCACCACCAGGAGCGGAACGGACGCCCGCCATTGAGGCCGGCAGCGACGGAATGGGCCGCCCATGCGGGTCGGTATCGAACCGGGGCAATCGCCGTTCCAATTCACGAACCATGGCCTCACCCAGCACGTGCTCGATCTTCTCGGCATCGTCGTGCACGTGGTCCGGCGCGATCTGGGCGGCGTGGGTCAGGTAGAGTTCCCAGAGCCGATGGTTCCGCACGATGGCACAGGCCCGTTGCCATCCAGACGGGGTCAGCGCTACTTGATCCCCGGAGGCGGTTGCGAACTCCGCGGCGACCAGCGACCCGATCTCGGCCTCGACAGCGATGGCGGGCAAGCGACGCCGTGCTGCCAAGGCAGACACCGTGACCGTCTCCGCCGCGAATCCATTGGACTCGAGCACCTGGTAAATGGCCTTGAGGGTGTTTTCGCGTTCGATGCGCACGCGTTGGGAACGCTGACGAAACCAGCGGGGCACTATGCCCTGTCGGGGCGAGAACAGCAGGGCCAGAGCAAAAAGCAGGCTGGCCGAAAGCACCATGAAGGGCCCGGTGGGCAGCCGTGTGCCCAAGAACGAAAGGAAGGCTCCACTGAGTCCAGAAATCATCCCGAGGCAGGAACTCCAAACCAGGACCCGATGGAAGCGGTCCGTCAGAAGCGAAGCCGTCGCCGCGGGAATGATGAGCATGGCCGAAACAAGGACCACGCCCACCGCCTGGAGCGCGGCCACCACGGAAAACGCCAGAAGCATCACCAGCAATCGTTCGAACCACACCGTAGGGAGTGCCAAGACTCGGGCAAAACCCGGATCAAAGCTCACCAGCAAGAACTCCTTATAGCCCAATCCCAGAAGGCCCACCACCACCAGAGTCACCGCTCCCATGACTTGGATGTCACCAGGCCCCAGAGCCGCGGCCTGACCGAACAGAAAGGTCTCGATGCCGCTCTTGTTGCCGGTCGGCAGCCGTTGGAACATCGACATCAAACAAAGTCCAACCCCAAAGAAGGAAGCCAGCACCATACCCAACGCCGTGTCCTCCTTGAGGCGCGTGGTTCGGGTGAGGATGGAAACGGTCGCTGAGCCAGCCAACCCGGCCAGCAAGGCACCAATGAAGATGGCCAGCGGGTCCTTCTCCAGATTCCACAGGAATCCCAAGGCCACACCGGGCAGTACCGCATGGGAAAGGGCATCTCCGAGCAGCGCCATGCGCCGCACCACCAAGAAACTTCCCAAGAGACCACAGGAGATCCCCAGCAGCACGGTTCCCAGGCAGGCGTAGCGCACCACCGGATCGGACAGCGTGACAAACCGCCAAGCCTGCTCGGTCCATCGGGTCTGGGTCAGGTCACCGATCTTGGCTGCTTGAGCCGTGAACGCCGACGCCAACAGCAAGACCCAGCCCAGTCGCAAACCCACAAGTCGGTGGCCACGCCGGGCGCATCGTCGTCGACGGGCCTCCGTCGAATCTCCCAGAGAGGCGGCGATCATGTCAGTGAGCCTTGGCCCCGACCGCTTCGGCCACTTCGCTCAAAACCGTCAAGCGACCGCCGTAGGTCTTCTGGAGCAAGTCCGGAGTGAACACCTGCTCGGTTGGACCGAAAGCCACCACCCGCATGTTGAGGAGGAGCAACCAATCGAAGTAGGTGCGAGCCGTGGGCAAATCATGGTGCACCACCAAGATGGTCTTGCCTCGCGAACGCAACCCTTGGAGCAGTGAAATGATCGCCGATTCGGTGGCGGCATCCACGCCGGTGAACGGTTCGTCCATGAAGTACAGGTCGCTCTCTTGAGCGAGCGCTCGGGCCAAGAAAACCCGCTGCTGCTGCCCGCCTGAAAGATTGGAAATCTGCCGATCAGCAAAGGGCAGCATTTGCACCTGTTCCAAGCAGTCCCGGGCAATCCGGCGATCTTCCGAGCTGGGCCTTTTGAAAAGCCCGATGCGCCCATAGCGCCCCATGAGAACCACATCCATGACGCTGACCGGAAAATCCCAATCCACCGATTCCCGCTGCGGCACGTAACCAACACGCCCCAAGGATTGGCTCACCGGCTGGCCAAATGCCCTGACCCACCCCGAAGAACAGGGCAAAAGCCCCATGCAGGCCTTGATCAATGTGGATTTGCCCGCTCCGTTGGGACCCACAATACCGATGAGTTTGCCCGCCGGAGCCACGAGATCGATGCCCCAGAGCACCGGCTTGTTGCGATAGGCCACCGTGAGATCGTGAATCTCCAATGGTGGGACGCTGGCCGGATTCAGAGACTCTGAGCTCATTTCAACCCTTCCACAATCCGGTCAACATTCTGGCGGATCATTCCCTGGTAGGTGC
This sequence comes from Verrucomicrobiota bacterium, assembly GCA_947464705.1. Taxonomy (GTDB): domain Bacteria; phylum Verrucomicrobiota; class Verrucomicrobiia; order Limisphaerales; family UBA9464; genus SXXZ01. The sequence continues at coordinate 3,214 of CANHYD010000091.1, forward strand.
CCAGATCGTACCCGGCGTGGCGCTGCCCCGGCGTCCCCAGGGCGTCCGAGAACAGTTCGCCCCCCAGCTTCACACCGGCGTCCTGCCGGATTCGCTCCAGACTGGCATGAGACACACTGCTCTCAACGAAGACGGCGGGAACCCCCTTGGATCGGATGAAGTCCGTCAACTGAGTCATGTCGGCCAAGCCAGCCTCGGTCACGGTGGAAATCCCCTGCAAGGCCACCACCTGAAATCCGTAGGCTTTGCCAAAATATCCGAAGGCGTCGTGACTGGTCACCAAGATGCGCCGGGCTTCCGGCACCGTGGCCACGCGCCCTAAGACCCATTGGTGGAGGGCTTTCAATTCCTCTTTCACAGTCGCGGCCCGCTGGCGGAACCCACCCGCCGATTCGGGGCGTGCCGCAGCGAATTCCTCGGCGACTCCGTCGGTGCATCGCGACCAGAGTTCGACGTCGAACCAGACATGGGGATCCACGATCCCGTCCTGGCCCACCCGGATCAACCGCTCCCGAGGAAGCCCATCGGTGACCGCCCGCACGCGCCGTCCCGACCGGGACAACCGTTGGAAGGTCTCCTGCATCTTCCCCTCCAGATGCAGTCCGCCATACAGGATCACCTCCGCCCGTTGCAGGCGGATAAGATCGGAAGAGGTCGCCTTATAAAGGTGCGGATCCACACCGGGGCCCATCAATCCCTCCACCACCACCTCCGGTCCGCCCACGCCACGTGCCAGATCCGCCACCATTCCCACGGTGGTGCAAACAGTGAGAGGTGCCCCAAGGGCCCGCAGCCCAAACAGGCCGAGGCTCGCCCCAACCAGCAGGGCAACGTGCCACCCCAGCCCGCGAAGGAGTCCTGCAAAACGTTGACCTAGGTCCATTCAACACAAGCTCTGCTCAAAAAAGTGTTCAGTCAAACACGTTGTTTTATGGATAAAACATTTTAGCCGCCAGGTCCCCAACCCTTCGGTTTGGCAGATCCGGCTTGAAGCCCCTGCACTTCAGCCGTCACCGTCTCTCATGGAGCAGATCGTCATCCTCGATTTCGGATCCCAATACACTCAGGTCATCGCGCGCCGGGTCCGTGAACTGAACGTTTATTCGACCATCCTGCGCTTTGACACCCCGGCTTCGGAAATCCAGAAACTCGGTGTCAAAGGCATCATACTCTCCGGCGGCCCCTCCTCGGTCTACATGCCGAAGGCCCCCCTTCCCGATCCGGCCATCTTCGACTTGGGAGTACCCGTGCTGGGCATCTGCTACGGCGTCCAATTGATGGGCCATTTCTTGGGCGGCAAGGTGGAGAAAGGCACGAAGCGGGAATACGGCAAGGGAACCCTCACGGTCACCCGCAAGGAATGCCCTTTGTTCCGCAAGCTTCCCAAAACCCTTCAGGTCTGGAATTCCCATGGCGACAAGCTGACCCGACTTCCGAAGGGCTTCACGCCGGTGGCCACCACGGACAACTCCGAATACGCGGCCATTGAGAACACCGAAAAATCCTATTTCGGAATCCAGTTCCACCCCGAAGTTGTGCATTCGCCCCGGGGCAAGGAGATCTTGTCCAACTACGTGCGAGGCGTCTGCGGCTGCCGCCCCAACTGGACCATGCGCCATTATGTGGAGCAGGCCTGCGAAGAAATCCGAGCCAAGGTCGGCAAGGAGAAGGTCATCCTTGGGCTCAGTGGTGGCGTCGATTCCAGCGTCGCGGCCGCACTGATCCACAAAGCCATCGGCGACCAACTGACCTGCATCTTCGTCAACAACGGCCTGCTCCGCCATCGGGAGGCCGAGGTGGTTCAAGAGGTCTTCGGTCGCAATTTCCAACTCAAGCTCCAGTACGAGAACGCCACTGCGTTGTTCCTGCGCAAGCTCAAGGGCGTCACGGATCCGGAGCAGAAGCGAAAGGTCATCGGCAAGACCTTCATCGATGTCTTCCAGGCAGCCACCCGTCGGGCCGGCAAGGCCAAGTTCCTGGCCCAGGGAACTCTGTACCCAGACGTCATCGAGTCGGTTCCGATCGCCGGCAATCCCGCCCACATGATCAAGAGCCACCACAACGTGGGTGGCCTGCCTGAGGGCATGAAGTTTCAATTGCTCGAACCGCTTCGTAATCTCTTCAAGGATGAGGTCCGCCAGTTGGGCCTCGAACTGGGCCTGCCCAAGGAGATCGTGTATCGACAACCCTTCCCGGGGCCGGGCTTGGCCGTGCGTTGCCTCGGGGAATTGACCCCGGAGAAGTTGGAGATCACGCGCAATGCCGATCGGATCGTCGTCGAAGAAATGAAGGCAGCCGATTGGTACTACAAGACTTGGCAATCCTTCGCGGTGCTACTGCCGGTGCGCAGCGTCGGTGTCCAAGGCGATGAGCGGACCTACGCCTACACCATCGCCCTGCGGATCGTGGAATCGCAGGACGGCATGACCGCCGACTGGGTGAAGGTTCCCTACGAACTCCTCGAACGCATCAGCACCCGCATCACCAATGAGGTCAGCGGTGTCAACCGAGTGGTTCTGGACCTCACCAGCAAACCGCCCGGAACGATCGAGTGGGAGTGATGGGGCGGATTTGCAGAGTCGCCACCCGTCGTCGATGCACTGGGCCCAGGGTTTTCCTGGGCCCTTTTTCTAAAAACCTACGGTCATGCGCGGTGACCCGAAGCCTTGTCTGGGGCGACCTGCAGTGGGCCCGGGATTGTGCGACCCATGGCGATTGACCGTCGCAATGCCCAAAGCCTCACAAGCGGGCTGATCACTCACCGGCCACCGTGTAGCCGCACTCCAGCGTGATGATCTCACCGCACCCACATTGGACCTCGATGTGAGTGATCCGATCACCATCCCGAACCAACCGTGTGATGGCGGCAGACACCCTTGGAATAAGATCCTGCGGCTCCGCAGGGGACGAACCGACTGCGGCCCCATGGGACGCGTGGGCGACATGGGCTCCAGCGCCCATCGCCGGTCGGACATTGTCGCTGGCTACTCCGATCGGATGAAACTGACTTTTGAGGTCCCGTTGGCCTGGAGCCTTTCCGGCTGGAGCGGTTCCAGAGGCATTGGCTCCGGGGGTCAGTGGCTTGAAATTGGAGGACATGGACGGCGACGGGGAAAACCTCAAAGCTTGTACACATTGTCGTTGGCCCGAAGGATCAACGTGACTCGACGATTGCGCTCATCGGTGACGGGAACCCCTTCGATGGGAGCGGTGTCCGCATACCCGGAAACCCTCCGGAACTGAGAAGACTGAACCGAGTGTTCCATCAGGAGTTTACGGGTTGCATGGGCGCGTTCGGTGGACAAGTCCCAGGCGTCCGGCTCTCCAGCCTTGGGTTGGTAGTTGCCCTCCGTGTGGCCTTCAATCTCCAAGGTGAAATGGTTGGTGAATCGGGTGATTTGCCAGGCCATCGTAGTGAAGATCCAGCGGCCATATTCCGAAAGCTCTGGAGAGCCCGGATCGAACAAGGGGCGTTGGTGCCGATCGAACATGGTCAAACGAATGCCGTCGGTGAGCAGTTCCATGCGCAGGGGCTGATCCTCCGGATTCTCAGGGTTGGTCGCCAACGTCTTGAGCATGTCTTGGCTGATGCGACGCAGAATCCCGAGCTCGATGGGCGCGTTGGCGTCGAAGTTCCCCTTGGAAAAGGTTTTGTCGTTTTCTTTGTTGGAATTGAAAATACCCGTCGACAGTTTTTCTGTGGCTGAAAATGGGTTTCGAAAAGTCCGAGATACGGCGTCTTTGACCTTGGAGTCTTGGGACACCAACCACAGCACCAAAAACAGCGCCATCATTGCGGTAACGAAGTCCGCGTAGGCGACCTTCCAAGCTCCTCCTCCTCCTCCGGCCATGGTGTGTTGGGTATGGGGTTGGGTTTGGTGTTAGTACTACTTGCTCACAGCCTTGAGCATCGCTTCCAACTCCTCGGCGGTGGGTTTCACATCTCCCGGCAAACCGCGTCGCGCGATCTCCAGAGCCATCATGGGGGCAGAGCCAGTTGCAAAATTGGAGACGGCCTTGGTTAGGGTTCGGTAGTAGCCGATCTCGGCGTTTCCATTGAAGATCATGGCGGCCACCAACGGGCCCAAAAACCCATAGGAAACCAGAATCCCCAAAAAGGTTCCGACCAATGCTGCGGCCACGTGGTGACCGATTTCCGCCACCGGCCCACCGATCGATTCCATGGTGATGCAAATGCCCAGCACTGCCGCCACAATCCCGAAACCAGGCATGGCGTCTGAGGTCTTGGAGAGGACGTCGATGGGCTTGTGATGCTCCTGCTCCATGGCATTGATCTCCGTCTCCATCAGGAGACCGACCTGATCGGGTTTCACCTTGCCGTCGATCAGGGGTCGAAGCGCCCCGGTGAGCAACTCGATCGCATGATGGTCGTTCGAGAACGCGCTGTACTTGGTGAAGATGCTGCTGGTCGAGGGTTCTCCGAGGTGAGGTTCCAAGGCCACCATGCCGTTGCGGCGACCCAGCATGAACATCTCGTAGAGCGCCTTGAACATGTCTTCATAGGCCGCCTTATTGTACGGGGAACCTTTCAGACAACCGATGATCTGGGCGATCATGTCTTTGTGAACCTTCATCGGCGCCATCGTGACCATTGCTCCAAAGGCTGAACCCAGGATGATGATGAACTCTGACCACTGGAGGAGCACCGCCGGATGGCCGCCCGCGATCATGAAGCCTCCCAAGACGGAAACCAAAACTATGACCGAGCCGATGATAACGAGCATATCAGGAAAAAGGTAGTCCGAGAGGGGGGTAGGATGAGTTCGAAATGCGGCTCATCGAAGGGCGTTTAGCGGTCATCCGCGACCATACGCTGCAAATAACCCCGGAGCGCGAGAATGGCCTGAGAGTGAATCTGGCAAATCCGGGACTCGGTAAGCCCGAAGACCTCGGCGATTTCGCGTAAACGCAGGTCTTCAAAATAGTACAGGGCCAACACCTTGCGCTGCATCTCCGGCAAGGTGGAGAGCCGCTTC
>CANHYD010000092.1 GCA_947464705.1 Verrucomicrobiota bacterium
CCGGTGCGAAACGCCAAGGGTTCGGTCACCGTCCAGGGCCGGATGGGTTGAGCCTCGGCGAATTGTTTCCCAATCGATGGGAATCGCCTCAGAAAAGCGTCCCAGGCCCTGGATGGGTCGGTGGACAGGTCGGTGGAGTGCCCGGTTTCGAACCCAACTGCTTCGGCAAAACCGGCACTGGTGACGCCGTTGTTGAAGCGCAGCACCCACATCCAGCCTCCCTCGAAGGTGTGGTGCAGTGCGGCATCGTCTGGAGGGAAAGGAGCCTCGGCGAACACCGGGTTGTTTTGTGACCAGGATCCGACTCCGGTGAAATGCGAGAACTGGCCCCGGGTGCGAGGGAAGTCCTCGTACTGAGCTTCCGGTAGACCCAGCGTTCGATGCAGGTAGCCCCGAGGGCCGCTGGCATCCACCAAAAAGCTGGCGTGGGCCCGGAAGCTTTGCTCACCGCGTCTTCCCTCCAGGTGAACTCCGTCGGCTCCCAGGTGGCAGGCGGTGAGCGTTGTTTCGTCGCGGTATTCCACACCCAGCTGAATCATCTCCTCGACCAGAAAGGCATCGAAGTCGGGGCGATACCAATGGGTGTCGGCCACGAAGTCGTTGGGGCTGGCCGCTACCAGGAGTTGGTCGGAACGGTCATCACGGCCTTGCCAGGGTTTCTCGCGTTCGTGATGGAAGTAGCTGAACCCGCGCTTGAGACCACAACCCAGGTGCGGGTAACTGGCCTGCCAGGTGCCCCATTGGGCCAGCGGGCGCAGGCGAGGGAGGTCGTAGCGGTCAGCGAGGGTCTCCAGCCACAGATTGGCCAAGGGCGTGGAGGATTCGCCGATGGCGAAGCGTGGGTGATGTCCGCGTTCGATCATCAGCACCGAGAGGCCGAGGCGTCGGGCGATCATGGCCAGAAGGGTTCCGGCAAACCCGGAACCGACGATGGCGAGGTCGAAGTCGGCGGACACGGACCGGACGTTACGGGCTGGGCATCGGCTGGCCAGCCTGGAACCTCGTCATCGGGCCAGGTGGAGGACTTGCCCGGTATCGGATCCTAAACCTTTTCCGCACCACTCCACTCTCGACGTTCTGCGGGCTCCGGGTACCGTCGAGGCCGTCATGTTCAACGACGCCCCGTCGGGGCCTGCGACGCTCGTCGCACCCAAGAAAGTCAATCTCCGCAGGCCCGATGTCATGCAGGCGGTCTCGGCCCAGGTGGTGACCCACTACCGCAGCGAGTTGGTGGAACGTCTCCGAGCCAATGGTGGCACGTTTTCTTATGGAGGCCTGACCATCCGGTTGGCCAAAGAGTTCGGCTTCTGCTACGGCGTCGAGCGGGCTATTGATTTGGCTTATGCGGCGCGAAAGGTTTTTCCTGAACCGACCCGTATCTTTTTGTTGGGTGAGATCATCCACAATCCGGAGGTCAACGATCAGATCCGGGGCATGGGCATCGTCAGCATTTCACCGAAGCCCACCGATGAGGAGTTGTCTGGCCTTCGACTCAATGCCGATGACGTGGTCATCATTCCGGCCTTTGGCACCGAGGTGTCCACCCGCCAGCGCATCGAGAGTTTTGGATGCCAGACGGTGGATACGACGTGTGGTGACGTCATGTCGGTCTGGAAGCGGGTGCGCCAGTACAGCAAGGAGTCGGTGACCAGCATCATCCACGGCAAGGCCAAGCACGAAGAGACCAAGGCAACCACCTCTCAGGCCACAGCCTACGGCACGGGGCATTACCTGGTGGTGTTCGACCTCGCCGAGACCGATTACGTCTGCAATTACATCCTTCACGGTGGCGACCGGAATGAGTTCCTCAATCGTTTCAAGGGGGCCTACTCTCCGGGTTTCGATCCGGACCTGCATCTGGTGGCCGTGGGCGTTGCTAACCAGACCACCATGCTTCGGGGCGAGACCGAGGAGGTGCAGAAGCGTTTTCAGCGGGCCATGCAACAGAAGCACGGGTCCCAGCAGGTGACCGAGCACTTCCGCTTTTTCGATACGATCTGCGGCGCGACCCAAGACCGCCAAGATGCCTTGGAGAAGATGCTCCGCGAACCCATTGATCTCCTGATCGTGGTGGGCGGGTATAATTCTTCCAACACCTCCCACTTGGCAGAAATGGGGGAGAAGGTGCTGCCCACCTACTTCATCAAGAATGCGGCCATGATGGGTTCTCCAGCGCACATCCGGCACTGGAATCAGCACATCACCGCCGAGGTGACCACGGCCGATTGGTACCGAACCGAAGGACCTCTCACCGTTGGGATCACCGCGGGTGCGAGTTGCCCCAACAATTTGATCGAGGACACCATCAAGCGGTTGTTTGACTTTCGGGGAGTCAACATCCTGGAGGTGCTTCAACCGGAGGGTTTGCAACGATGACGAGCCTTGATTCCATGTTTTTGCCGGTTTATTTCAAAATTCTGGACTTTCGGCTTGCCCGGATGGCCCGCGCTTCCTATAGCGACCTAAGTCTCCTGAAGCAGCGAGTTGGTTTGATCGTACGCATGATGCATTTTCAACCGGAGGCGGTACTTTGAGCCGCCCGTTTTCACGCCCGCAGCCGGGTCAGCCGCAGCACCGGATCAACGGAAAGATCCGAGCACGCGAGGTTCGTGTCATCGGCATTGATGGACAGCAGGTGGGGATCATGGATCTAGCCGCCGCCATCAACCTGGCTCGCCAGAATGCCGTTGATCTGGTGGAAATTGCCGCCACTGCCGTTCCGCCTGTGTGTCGCATTGTCGACTACGGAAAGTTCAAGTACGAACTGTCCAAGAAGGAGCGTGACAGCAAGAAGCACCAGGCCGTCAATCTGGTGAAGGAAGTCCAGCTGTCTCCTCGTATCGATCCCCACGATCTGGGCATCAAGAGGGAGCACACCATCGGGTTCCTCTGCGAAGACATGAAGGTCAAGGCGACCTTGCGATTCCGTGGCCGTGAAATGGCCCACACGGAAGTTGGCAAGGAGGTCATGAACAAGTTTCTGGAGCAGTTGGCTCCCTGGGGTCACCCCGATTTCCCGCCGAAGCTGGTGGGCAAGGCGATCAATGTCATGATCAGCCCCCTTCCCAAGAACAAGCGGGCCAAGAACCCCAAGGAGGTTGAATCGGAGCCGGTCATCAAAGAAACGCCCAAGCCTTCTTCCAATGGCAAATCGGAGTCGGCAAAAGTGGTGAGAGTCTCGACGGATGCGGCCTCGCAGCCGGAATCCTTCGGTCAAAATCCGTTTTCGAACCTGTCGGTTCCCACACAAGGCTGAAACGAGTGATCGAGGCTTGGGGTAAAACTCCAAGCCTCGATTGGCGTTCAGGCTCCACTGTTTGTGTCTTCGCGCCTTGATGGGCGTCTGTGTCCCGCCCGGTAGTTGATCTCCTAGGCCGAAACCATGGGTCGTTTGCGTGCTATCGCAGCCATGTCCGAGAACCGAGTCATCGGAGATTCGGGGCGTATTCCTTGGCACCTTCCGGCTGACTTTCGTTGGTTTCGCCAAGTGACATCGGGAGGCATTTTGCTGATGGGTCGAAAGACCTTCGAGTCCATCGGGAAGCCGTTGCCCGGGCGACAGACCATTGTTCTGACTCGAAGCTCCGCCCCCATTTCGGGAGCACGGACTGCCTCGGAGGTAGCCCCCTTATTGGAGGAGCTCCGCAATGACCCTCGCCCTGTCTGGGTTTGTGGGGGATCCGAGATTTACCAATTGCTGCTCCCCCAATGCAGCGATCTTTTGCTGACCCGGGTACCGGCTACCGTGACGGGTGATGCAGTCTTCCCTCCGTTCGAGTCCGAGTTTGTCTGGATCGCCGAGGTGCTCCGCACACCGGAGTTCCACGTTGAGCACTGGGTGCACCGATCCACACTGATCGCGGCCCACTCCTCAGAGGCACTGCCCTCCAGCGGATCGATTTGCTGATCGATCGCCGGACCGGCGTGGTACACGACTGGAGGCCAAGCCTCGCTGACACCGCTCTCTTTCCGAGTCTCAGCCTCTCAACTGATCGGTTGGATGACCTGAAGGGAGGCGATGAACTGCTTCATAGCCGGTGACAACACCTTGGACTTTTTGTGGATCAGTCCGATGGGGCGGTCGAGTTCGATGTCGACGAAGGGCATGGCCACCAGAGTGTTCTTGGAAACCTCCTGAGCCACCGTTCCAGCCGGGACAATGCTCACCCCAGCACCGATCTCCACGGCTCGCTTCACGGTTTCGATGTTGTCGAACTCCATGACGTGCTTGATGGCGATTCCGTGTTCCTTGAGTTCGCGGTCGATCGCTTTCCGTGTGGGGATATCCGGCTCGAAGCCGATGAACTTCTGCCCTTCGAGCTGGGAGAGTTTCAGGCCTTTGGACTTGGTGAAGGCGTGTCCGGGCGCGCAGATGAGGACCATCTTCTCTGGCTTGAGAGCGATGGTTTCCAGCTTGGATTCCTTCTGGGGGTAGGCCACCAGACCGATGTCCACCACGTTGCCCAGGACATCATCATAAACTTGGTTGGCGCGCTGGTACTCGACGTGGACCTTCACCGACGGGTGCAACTTGAGGAAGCGCTTCACATAGGGCTGAAGGTCGTGCAGTCCGATGCTGTAGATGGCCGCGATGCGGATGGTCCCCGAGATCACGTCCCGCATTTCTTGGAGTCTGTGAACCAACCCCTCGTAGGTTAGGATGATTTGCTTGCCGTGTTCGTAGAGCATCTCGCCCTCGCGGGTAAGCCGGAACTTCTTCTTGCTGCGCTCAATGAGGAGAGTCTTGAGCTGCCGTTCCAAAGAAGTGATCTGCTGGCTGACCGCGCTCTGGGTGATGTTGTTGATCAGGGCCGCCTTGGTGAACGATTCCGTCTCGGCAAGGTCGCAGAAAACTTTGAAGGACTCGATTTGCACGGCGGGACGATACTGCGAACTGGCCATCTGCCATCAGGATTTTTCCTATAAATGGGCTTCAAAAGGGGTCGGTCCCTCATATTTACACAAAAGGGGCCAGTTCAACACTTTTTAAAAGGCTGCTTTCTGGGTTCAGCCATCCCTCTCCGGAACTCCGGCCGCCGCCCGATTGCATCTCGGAAGTTGTCAGGGCTGGATTGTCCGGTGACTGCCGCTCAGCGGCAAAACGGATCAAGAATGGCGTGAGGTTGGTTGCAGGGTGTGGTTGTATTGGGCGTGGCCAAGCCGGACTCCTTTGAACTGCACGATGGGTCGATTGTGAACATCCTCTATGAGGATCGTGGAGTGCTGGCCATCGATAAACCGGCCGGCTGGATGCTGGGGCCAGATGACGGTGAGCATGCCGACCGCGGTTTGCATCGAGCGTTGGTGGATTCCATCGAGGCGGGGGATTGGTGGGCTCGATCCCGGAACCTGAAGTTCCTGCGCTTCGTGCACCGTCTGGACGCGCCGACCACCGGGGTGCTGCTGTTCTCGAAGAGCCAAGGAGCCATGCCTGCGTTGTCGCGGGTGTTTGCCGAGCGGACGGTCAAGAAGGCCTACTTGGCGGTGACCGATGGCGTACCGCGTCTGGGCGAATGGGTATGCCGCGAGCCGCTGGGACCCGATCCGACGGAGCATGGCAAGCACCGGGTGGATCATGGTCCTGAGGGCAAGCCAGCCGAGACGGCTTTCCGGGTGCTGGGGGCCCGCGAGGGCAGGGCGCTGGTATTGGCGTTGCCGGTCACAGGACGGACCCACCAGATCCGCCTGCACCTGGCCCATGCCGGGTGCCCGGTTGCTGGGGATATTTTGTACGGCCGCCGCGACTTCCACGGACTGGCTCTGCGGGCCTTCCGCCTGGAATACCCAGATCCGTTCCTGCGCCGAACGACGCTCATCATCGCGCCGACGGAAGCGTTCTGCCGCCGCTATGGCTACGATCCGCTGCTCGTCCCCGAAGACTTGCGAATCCGCCCGCGGCGTCCGGTTGATCCCGGTGCAAAGGTTCCTGCTGGCAAGGCCGCCGTTGGAAAACCTCCCGCGAGTTCACGCGGCGCTGCTGGGGCTCACCCTCAGGCCAAGCCGGCCTCCGCTCCGGGTCAGCCGAACCGGGTGGTCAAAGAGCTGGCTCAGCGACCGGCTGGTCAGCGACCGCCCGATCGGTCCCGAAGCCAGCACGGTGCCGCCCCGCAGCAGTAGGGCGTGGCTGAAAATCGGGGTGATCTCCTCCACATGGTGGGTCACCAGCACCAGCGTCGGTGCCTCAGGGCGGCGTGAGAGCCGGCCCAAGAACTCAAGGAACAGCTCGCGCGCCACGGGGTCCAGACCGGTGCACGGTTCGTCGAGGATGAGCAGTCGGGCGTCCGACATCATGGCCCGCGCGATGAGCACGCGCTGGCGCTCGCCCTGCGACAAAACCGCCCACGGGCGCTTGGCCAGGTGGCCGATTTCCACCGACTCCATCAGTTCGCGGGCCCTTGCGGCGTCAGCGCGTTTTGGAGTTCCCCAGTAGTCGATGATCGCGTAGCGGCCGCTCACCACCGTATCGAGGGCAGGCTCGGTGTCGTTCATCATCTGGCGCACCGACGAGCTGACGATGCCCAGCTTCATCCGAAGCTCCCGCCAGTCGGCCTGGCCGTATTGTTCGCCCAGGAGAGCGATGTCGCCGTGGGTGGGCATCAGGTAACCCGCCAGCGCCGACAGCAGGCTGGTCTTGCCCGAGCCGTTGCCGCCCAACAGCGCCCAGTGCTCGCCGGGCATCACCCGCCACGACAGGTCGGTCAGGATCGGAACCCGATCGCGGAGGATGGTTAGGTGGGTGATGTCGAGGACCGGTGCCGAACTCATGAAGCCAGAGACACTCGGGAATCCCCGTGCAAAAGGGAAGCCGGGGCCGGGCGGGGCATCATCTGCGAAACGCTTTCGTTTGGAGCGATCCGATCTCCGTGCGTCAGTCGCTTTCTGCAGACATGGCGGTGGATGCGGATCGGCTGCGCGATTCGATCCGCCCGATGGCCCAGGCGGCGTGTTCGGCAATGAGCGGCTCGGGATCCAGCGACGCCCGGCGCAGGGCCGGCAACGCTCGGGCATCACCGACATTGCCCAGAGCCACGCACACATTGCGCAGCAGCCCGCGGCGTTTGGTGCGCAGCAGGGGCGTGCCCGCGAATCGCGACTTGAAGGCCGCGTCGTCGAGCTCGAGCCATTCGACGAGGTCAGGCCGGGCGAGGTTGGCGCGATGGTGTGCTCGCAGGATGGATCCCTCTCGGGCGAAGCGGTTCCAGGGGCAGGCGGCCAGGCAATCGTCGCACCCGAAGATGCGGTCACCGATGGCCGGACGCAGATCCTCCGGGATGGAACCGCGGTGTTCGATGGTGAGGTACGAGATGCACCGTCGGGCATCCAGCGTGAAGGGCGCGGGCAGTGCGCCGGTGGGGCAAGCGCTCAGGCATCGAGTGCAGGATCCACAGTGGTTGTGCTCGGGCGCATCGGGTTCCAGTTCGGCCGTCGTCAGGATCTCTGCTAAGAGGAACCAATTGCCCAGACTCCGCGAAATCAGGTTGGTGTGCTTGCCCACGAATCCGATGCCCGCGCGTTGGGCCAAATCGCGCTCTAGGATGGGCCCCGTGTCGACATACCACAGCGATCGCTGAGACACCGAAGCCGCGGCATCCAAGAATTCGGTGAGAGCCTGCAGGGGCGGCTTTAGCAGGTCGTGGTAATCGGGATGCTGCGCGTAGCGGGCCACGACACCCCGCGGTCCTGTGTCCGGGTCTGCGGTCGAACCGTGGCCTGGATCAGATTCGTATTGGGCTCCGAAGCCGGAGCCCGGATCGTGGGCCTCAGCACGCGGGCCGCTCACGGGGCCCCGATGATAACTCACTGCCAGGGTCACCACGCTGCGGATGCCCGGCAGCACCCGGCCCAAATCCGCCCGCTTCTCCGGCGCCTTGGCCAGCCAGGCCATCTCGGCATGACGCCCCTCGGCCAAGGCCCGCTCAAAGTCCGGAGCGGAGGCTGGCGGCTCGGCCGTGGTCACTCGGCAGGCGTCGAAGCCCAGCTCAATGGCCTTCTGCACGAGGGCGGCTTTGAGCCCAGCCTTGGGCGTGGCCCCGGGGCTCATCGACCGAGCATGCGGCGCAGCACGTTGTGAGTGATTTGCTGCACCCGCGGATCCGGGCCCTTGGGCTCGGTGTACACCTTGGGGTGCAAGTAGCCGGGCGGTTCGGCAAGG
>CANHYD010000093.1 GCA_947464705.1 Verrucomicrobiota bacterium
CACCTGTTCCTCTGGAAACTGGAAAAGGACTTCTCGTATTCCCTGGCCCCAGCCCGATTGCCGCTCGCTCCGTTCCTCGGGATTGTTGGCGTGGCTCCGGAGGCTCCCGGCTCCCATCGAACACGCCCTCCGGGCCCCTTTGGTGGCAACCTGGACGTCAAAGACCTCCAACCCGGAACCACCCTCTACCTGCCGGTCTTCCAACCCGGAGCCCTCTTCAGCGCCGGCGACGGTCATGCCGCACAGGGCGACGGTGAGGTCTGCATCAATGGCATCGAAGGACCCATGGAGGCGGAGTTCCGGCTCACCGTCCGCAAGGACATGCGACTCGATGAACCCTTCGCCGAATTGCCGCCCAAGGTCTCCAAGGTCCCAGACCTCGGTTCCTGGGCCTTCATTGCCAGCGCCCCGGATGCATTGAGTGCCGCAAAGAATGTGATCCACCACGCCATCGACTTCTTAGTGGACCGGTTCGGGTGGACTCCCCAACTGGCCTACACCTTGTGCAGTGTGGCCCTGGACCTGCGACTGAGTCAGATCGTCAACCAACCCCAGATCACCGTGACAGGAACCCTCGCCAAGAGTCTCTTCCCGAAGGCGTCCTGAACAAACTCTCCCCCCATGCTCCGCGCCCGCACCCCGGAAGGATGGTTCCTCATCACCCATCCCGAACACGCCCGCCTAGCGGGGGAGTTTGCCTCCGCGTGGGGCAACTCGCGGTTTCGCTCCCCGTTTCCGCTGACCAACACCCTGGAGGGCATCCGACGTCATGATGACGGTTGGGCCACCCGCGATCTCGCCCCAAAAATCACCCGCGAGGGTCGCCCCAGCGCTTTCGGCATCGATCTGGTGGGCAAGTACAGTGCCTTCGAGGAGATCGACCTGGCCGACTACCTCCAGGTGCGGGGACAGGCCATGGAAGCGGTCGCCGCCCAGGACGCCTACGCGGCGGTCCTGATCTCCATGCACACCTGCAATTTGCTCACCGAGCGGGCCGATCATTCGACCCTCCGCCCCGAAGACCGGCCCAAGCTGGCAGCCTTCCTGGAGATGCAGGAGCGCCGTCAGGAAGACCTGCGCCAGATCTGCGCCCAATCGGGCCAATTTTCTGGAACCGATCTTCTGGCCACGACCTGGGTCGAGAACTTCCGCCTGCTGCAGGCCTGCGACAACCTTTCCCTGCTGTCCTGCGTGGACTACCCCAACGCGGCCAGCCTCCTGCACCCTCTCCCGTTGACGGGCGGTGGCATGCAGGCAGTCGCCGTCCATCGACTTGCAGAGCGGACCTTCCGTCTGGATCCATGGCCCCTGCGGGAAGCGGTCGTCGAAGTTTCTGTCACCGGTCGGCGGATCAATGGCGAACGGTTCGATTCGGAATCGGACCTGGCAACCGCTTATGCGAGGGCCACGCCGGAAACCCTCCTGATTCGCCTCGAAAGCGGGTCGTGAATTCTACCGGGGTGCGCATTCCGGTGGATCCCCTCCGTCTTCTGGATCAACCTTGCAGCACGCATGATCCGATTTCTGGGAGTCCTCTGTTTGCTGTCGTTGGCCCTCGGCGCAGAACCGGTCCGGTTCATCCAAGACCGATTCGCGATTGGCTTCTGGGTACCACCGCGCACCACCAACAACCTGCCGGAACGATACCGTGAGATCCGCGAGGCGCATTTCAACCTGGTCATCGGAACCTCCGGCTTCAGCGCCGAGGAGCAGCTCCGGACGTGCGAATCGCTAGGGCTCAAGGTTTTGGTCGATGTGGATTACCCCAGCGAAACCCTGCCGGAAGGCACCGCCTGCTGGGGCTACAGCCTGAGTGACGAACCCGGAACGGCGGCCTTCCCAGCCCTCGCTGCACGCGTCGCCTCCCTGCGGGAACGCAGGCCCGGCCGACTGGGCTACATCAACTTGTTTCCCAACTACGCGGGTCCCGCCCAGATGGGGGCCAACTCCTACGAGGAATACCTCCGGAATTTCGTGGAAACGGTGAAACCGGACGTGCTGTCGATGGACCACTATCCGCTCATGCGGCCCGGTGACGATTCCCGCAGCGAATACCTCAAGAACCTCGAATCGATGCGCAAGCACTCGGTCGCTGCAGGAATCCCCTTCTGGAACTTCTTCCATTCCATGCCCTTTGGCGACCGCATGGACCCCACCGAGGCCCAGATCCGCTGGATGATCCACGCCTCCATCGCCCATGGATCCAAGGGAGTGATGTATTTCTGCTACTGGACCCCCGGCAAGGGCAACGGAGGCACCGGCGAGTTCCCCAAAGGCGGAGCCCTCCTCACCGCCGAAGGCTTCAAGACCCGTCACTATGATGAGGCACGACGGATCAACGCCGGGCTTGAGCATTGGGGGCCCACCCTGATGCGCCTGACTGGCCAAGGAGTCGTTCGATACACCACTGGCAATCCGGCGACACCCTTGGCGCGCACCGGAGTCCGATCGCTGAACCGAGTGGGTTCCGATCCCGAATCCACCCTCCTGATCGGCACCTTGAAACATGCCGACGGCCGGCGCGCCGTCTTGCTGGTCAACCACAGCACGGCGTACACGGCCTGGCCCACGGTGGTGTTCGATTCTGAGGGCGAAGCCGTTGAAATCAGCCGGGAAGACGGGCGTGAACACCCCGTGATGGACGACAGCCCAGAATTGCCCGGAATTCAACTCTCCCTCGGAGCCGGAGACGCCCGGTTGTTTCTGCTGCCGTCGCAGCCCGAGCGGAAGTGACTCCAACGGCTGGGGTCAACGCCGAGGACGCTCCCGGTTCTCCAACGGAGCCAGCAAAGCCCGTTCATTCGAGTGGGTCAGCAACTCCAAGGCTTCCTCAGCGCTGACCCATCGCAGGTCGGCGACCTCTCGCGTATCCTGCACGGGCCCCTGTTCCTGAAGCTCCATGTGCCAGTACAAAACGACCTTAGGCATGCCGTTGACCGCATAGACGCTGCCACCGGCGAATTGATCCACCGTGGCACGGCAACCGGTCTCTTCTTCGACCTCGCGCACCGCGGCCTGAAGCCATCCTTCGCCCGGGTCGAGCTTGCCTTTCGGAAGAGCCCACTCCGGACCATAGCGGGTCCGATGAATCAAAATGAGTTCCCGCCCCCGCGGGGAGGTTCGCCATACCAGACCACCGGCCGCCTGGATCACTTCGGTTGGAATCGCGTTGCTCAAGCCGGAAGATGGAAACCGACCGCACCGCGGAGGGCAATCCACACCTGCCAGAAATGCGCTGGAGGGAAGCAGCCCCCAGAGCGAACCCGGTCCCCAATCAAATCCACCCACGCCACCAATACCAAACGCCCCCCAATTCCTCGTGGAACCAGCGTTCAAAGCGGATCAACCCCTCACTCCGAGGTACGACCCACCAGCGCTCGGGCCGATCCAAGGCATCCAAACCCTGGAAGTCGCAACCCACCGGCAAGACATCCACCCCTTCTTTGCGGCAAGCGGCCGCTCCCCGAGCCAAATGGAGGGCGGAGCTAACCAGAATGACCCGCTTCCAGCCCCGTTTTCGGACCATGTCGCCGATGGCGACGGCCTCTTCATGGGTGTCCCGGCAGGCCGGGAGACGCTGAAGATCTCCGGACGGTAAACGCCAGGCCCGGATCCAAGAGGCCAGCAATTCACTTTCGGAGCGTGAGCTTCCCAGCCATTGGAAAGGCCCACCACTCACGACCATCGTTCGGGCCTTCCCCTGACGCATTACCTCCAACGCGGTCAGGGTGCGCTCAAATGAGGAGCCTGTGCTGAACCAAAGGAGTTCGCGCGCGGAGAACTGAAGATCCCCCGCCAAGACCACCACGGCATCGGCCACCGGCAAGGTCACCGGATGAATCCGATCATAAGGCCTCTCCAACCGAGCCAAGAGCAATGCCGAGAAGGGGGTTCCACCCACCAGCCAGAGCCCACCGGCCAGGCAAAGGGAGGTGACGCCGGCCAGCCAAGCCCTGCGCCGAAACGCCAGACCGCTGACCAGCAACGCCACCGCCCAAGCCACTCCCAGCGGCTGAACCAGCGCCTCGACAGGTCCCATGTGGCGGGAGTCTAGCCAAGCTCCTCATCCCGATGCGAGCCCCGCCCACATCCGGAACTATATCCGCTGGGAGGAAAGTCAGGACTTGGCGGATTGTTTCATCCGACGACGCGAGAGCCCCAGACAAACCGTCTGAAGTCTCTGAACGACTCAACAAAAGCGCTCTTGCTGAAGAAGACGACTCCGAGATGCGCCGTCCCAATGAATCGTTCAGGCCCAGGAAACTAGCAATGTCTCCGAGGCTTTCCGCACTCGGCTCCAGATCACTGAGGCAGCACCAGGAACCCGTTGTCGGCGTCGCCAAGGATCTGAGTTTGCTGTCCTTGGTGCCGCCAATGGTGGTAGGCGATCAGCGCGCAGAACCAGGCATCCAGCCGATCTTCCGCTTCCTTGGAATAAATGGCTTCGAGGAGTCCTTCGCCCACGGTTCCTGGATGCAATTCGGGGAATCGGAATTGGAGGCAACTGCGCAATAGCGACTGATAGCGGCGAAACTCCCGGCGTCGTTCCGCCACCGTGCCGCGCTTGTATTTAAGAATACGCTGCAGCCCGAACCATCGGATCATGGCTGGATGGGGATAGACCTCCATGGCCAATCGCAAGGCCGACAAATCCCAGCCCAGCGAGAAGCCCTCCGACTCCAGCGCCCTCGCGATCCGCAGCGGGCGGGCACAAAGACGGGCATTGGAGGGGTGACACCCGGCATGCTCCCGACCAAACAGTCGATGGGTCAGTCGGTCGACGGGACGGGATCCGCTGCGATTGGGACAAACCAGCGGAGCATCCACGGCCATCACGCAGGGCTGCTGTCCGACTCGTTCACGCAACCATCCCGACAAAGCATCGTCCCCTAGGCTCCAATGCGACTCCAACACCGAGGCGGTTTGTCCATTGGCCTCGATCAAACAAATTCCGTCCCGGTTGCGTTCACCCCAGGCCAAATCGATCCCCACCATCAGCATAGTCACACAACCTCGCAGCCGATCCTCACAGCGCAAGCAACGGCCCTGTGAACAAAACCAACAGGCCCCTTCCCTTTTTGAAGGACGAATCTAGGTTGGTGGTACGCAACACCGCGTCGGAATCGCCGAGATGAACAAACGTCTGATCTACCCCCTCTTCATCGCCGCCCTCGTGGCCTATGTCGGCCTCGGGGCCAAGCTCTTCCAGCTCAGCGCGTCGGACGAACGGGATGACCCCTATCAACAACTCGAACTCTTCACCCGGGTTCTGGAACGGGTTCGCAAAGATTACGTCGATGGCGAAACCCTGACCTACAAGGATCTCATCCAGGGCGCGATGAAAGGGATGCTTTCCACCCTCGATCCGCACAGCGAGTTCATGACGGTGTCCAAGTTCAACGAACTGAAAGAAGACACCGAGGGCACCTACGGCGGAGTCGGGTTGCAGGTTCACGTGAAGGACGGGGTGCTCACCGTGATCGCCCCCATGGAAGACACCCCGGCCTTCGAGGCGGGCATTCTCCCAGGAGACCAGATCCTCAAAATCAACGGCAAGCCCACCGACCGACTGGTCATGGGCGACGCTGTGAAAATCCTGCGGGGCGAACCCAAATCGACGGTGACGTTGTCGGTCATTCGTCCCTCGCTCTCGGAACCCAAGGAGATTTCACTGACCCGGGAAGACATCCGTGTCTACACGGTCAAAGATCAGAACAACCACCGGGAATTCCCGGTGAGCGCCGACCACTTGGGCTACGTGCGCATCACCCAGTTTGCCGAAAAAACCGATGAGGAATTGGAGAAGGCGTTGGTGACCCTCGAAAAACAAGGCCTCGAAGGCTTGGTCATCGACTTGCGAGGCAACCCGGGCGGACTGCTGGATCAAGCCGTGGCCGTCTCGGAGAAATTCCTGCCCAAGGGCAAGCCCATCGTCTCAACCGAAGGGCGCAACCGCGCGGCCGACCAGCAGCGCAAGGCCTCAGGCAAGGGCAAGGTCCGTTCCTATCCCTTGGTTCTGCTCATCAATGGCGGCAGCGCCAGTGCTTCCGAGATCGTGGCCGGCTGCCTTCAGGATCTCGAGCGGGCCGTGGTCATCGGCGAGCAATCCTTCGGCAAGGGGTCTGTGCAGAACATCCTGCCCCTCAACGATGGTTCCGCCCTGCGGCTCACCACTGCCAAGTACTACACTCCGAGCCACAAGGTCATCCATGAGCGAGGCATCTCGCCCAACATCGTCGTCCCCATCACCGACGAAGACGAAGCGGCCATCCAACTTCGGCGCATGCCCGGCGGTACCAACAGCCTTGAAGATACGCTGCGTCTGTACCCCGTGGCCCAGCAGGCCCGCTTGCGTGATCTGGTATTGGCCGACGCCGACCCTCAACTCGAGCGGGCCATGGACCTGCTCAAGGGAGTCCGACTCTTAGCCAAACGTCCCGGTGCCAAGTCCCCAAGAGCTGAGGCGGCCTCCCCGGATTCCAAGTCTGCCGCACCCGCCGCCCCGTGATCCGGAATTAGCATCCCTCTGGGAATGCCCGGAATGATTGTCTCCCAAAATGGTTCTCGCCCTCGAATCGTCCTGTGACGAAACCAGTGCCGCCGTGGTCCAGAACGGGCGGTTGCTTTCCAACATCGTGGCATCTCAGGTCCGACTCCACTCCGAATACGGTGGGGTGGTTCCAGAGCTGGCCACCCGGGAACACCTCCGCAACTTGATCCCTGTTGTCCGTCAGGCCTTGGACACCGCAGGGATTTCCATGGACGACCTCACCGCCGTGGCCGCCACCCGGGGCCCCGGGCTGCCCGCGGCTCTGATGGCTGGATGGACTGCGGCCCAATCCTTGGCCGCGGCACGCGGATTGCCTGTGATCGGCATCCACCACCACGAAGCCCACTTGTACTCCCCATGGATCTCCGGCCAACCGCCCCGGTTCCATGACGCTACGATCCCACCCCATGTCTCACTCATCGCATCGGGCGGACACACCCTGCTGGTGCATGTCCGCGCCGAACTCGAGCAAGTGATCCTCGGCGGCACCCTCGACGACGCGGCCGGTGAGTGCTTTGACAAGGCCGCCAAACTCTTGGGACTACCCTACCCCGGGGGCCCGGTGCTGGACCGCTTGGCCGAAGAAGGCCGCGCCGACCGCTTTGAATTTCCGCGACCGCTGCGCCACGAACCCAATCACCTGTTCAGTTTCAGCGGTCTCAAGACCAGCGTTCGGGTCTTCCTCGAGAAGAACCCCGGTCTGGCCGATTCTCCGCAGGACCTGCGCGATCTGTGTGCCGGAATCCGCGCCGCAATCGTGGACACCCTCACCACCAAACTCGTCGCCGCCGCCACCAAAATCGGGGTGGGTTGCATCACCGTCAGCGGGGGTGTCGCCTGCAATCGGGGGCTGCGCCGGGAATTGCAACAAGCAGCCCAGAAACGACGTCTCGAACTGCGCATCGCCGAGCCGGCCTTCTGCACCGACAACGCCGCCATGATCGGTCTTCTGGCCGAACGCCGTTTGGCCCGCGGGCAATCCACATCGCTGGACACGGAAACCGGTCCCGGATGGGAACTCGAGACCCACACGCAGCACTCAGCAGCGCCGGCAACACCGTCCTCGGCTCGTCTTCTCCCGTCGTGACGATCTCCATCATCTTACCGGCCTTCAACGAAGCGCGCCTATTGCCCACCACGCTGGCCGCCGTCCATGCAGCCCGTCGGGCCTTCGATCGGGTGCACTGGGCCTCGGAGGTCATCGTCTGCGACAACAACTCCACGGACGCCACCGCGCAAATCGCTGGAGAGCACGGAGCCCGAGTCGTCTTCGAACCCATCAACATGATCGCCCGCGCCCGCAACGCGGGAGCCTCAGTGGCGACCGGCGATTGGTTGGTGTTCATCGATGCCGACTCGCAGCCTTCCATCGAACTCTTCTCCGCCATGATTGACGCGATCCAATCCGGCGAGGTCCTGGCCGGCGGAGCTACCGTCCGCATGGACAGCAACGACTTCCGAGGCCGGATCGGCACCGCCTTCTGGAACACAGCCAGTCGCCTTCGTCGCCTCATGGCCGGGTCCTTCATCTTTGTGGAGGCCGCAGCCTTCCGGCAGATTGGCGGATTCAGTGCACA
>CANHYD010000094.1 GCA_947464705.1 Verrucomicrobiota bacterium
AAACCGTCCAGGTTTTGAGGGTCTGCCCGACGCTGAGCCCAAGGCTGTCCTTGACGATCCAGAACCCAGCGTCGTTGAGGTGGCTCAGGAAGAGCGACCCGCAGCCCACGGCGCAAATGATGAGCGCGACCTGATGGGGATTCATCTCTGGGTGCGCTGCCAGCACAGGCACCAGCAGGCCGGAGGCGGTGGTGATGGCCACGGTGGCCGAACCGGTCGCCACGCGGATGAAGGCCGAGACCAGCCACCCGTAGAGCAGGGGGCTCAGATGAGCCGCGTCACCGGCCCGACCGATGGCCTCGGCCACCCCGGAATCGCGCAGCACCCGGGCGAACCCGCCGCCGCCGCCGATGACCAAGATGGTCAGGCCCACCGCTCCGATGCACTGCTCGGTGAACTTCAGCACCTCGGCCCGAGTGTAGCCGCAGCGGGTGCCGAGCGTCACCGAAGCCAGCAGCACGGCCAAGAGCAGCGCTAGGGTGGGGTGACCGATGAATTGGGCAGCCTCGCGAACGGAATGCCCCTTGGGCAGGAGCAACTCAGCCACCGTGGCCAGCAGCATCAGGAGCACCGGGCTGAGGATGCTGAAGAGCGTCAGGCCGAAGCCGGGCAATCGGAACCGTGGATCAGTCGAGGTGGCTTTTTGCGGAATGGCCGGAGGGTTGGCCTGGACGCGCCCGACCACAAATTTCGCGTAAATCGGTCCGGCCACGGCGGCCGTCGGAATCCCGATCACAAAGCCCCAGAAGAGCACCAAGCCCATGTTGGCTTTGAGTGCCTCGACGGCCACCACGGGGCCCGGATGCGGCGGCATGACTCCATGCATCACCGAAAGGCATGCCAGGAGCGGCAGCGCCAGCCTCAGGAAGGGTTGACGGGTCTCATGGGTGAGGGTGAGCAGGATGGGCAGCAGCAAGACGAGGCCGACCGCGAACCAGGTGGTCAGGCCGATCGCCAACGCCAGCGCCATAATGCACCATTGGATGCGATGAGGGCCGAAGATCCGCGCCATTCGGGAGGCCAGTACTTCCGCGCCGCCGGACTCGGCCAAGAGCTTGCCCAGCATGGTTCCCAGGGCGATGACTCCGGCGGTTCCCGCCAGAGTGGCTCCCAGCCCGTCGCCGAAGGACTTCATGACTCCAAGCACGGTGTAGGCGGCCGTCTTGCCTTCGGGAGAGGTCAGGATTTTTCCGGTGGCATCGCGCACCGGCACTCCCAGGAGCAGCACCGCTCCCAGGCCCACGACCAGAGAGGCCATTAGCAGCGACAGGAACGCGTTCACCTTGGCCTTGGTGATGAGCACGATCAGGGCGGTGATCGCGATCAACGCGAGGAGGATGAGTTTCCAGTCCTGTGGATTCATGGGCTTGGCCAGTGAGGCTGGCAGGGAATCGGGACTGCGGGCAAGGGGACGATGGGTGCGGAATGCATGGCCGGCCCTGGGCGGACCGCAGGCATCAATCGGTTCTGCCTCTTGTCATCGCGACGTCTGCCGGTACCCTGTTGGCCGACGTGCCGGATCGTTTCCAACAACTCTACCCTTGGTTCTTTGCCTTGGTGGTGGCGCTGAGTCGTTGGCCGGGTTTGTTCCCGCCCAACTTCAGCGTCGTCTATTCCTTGTGCCTGTGCGGGGGGATGTTCTTTCCCGGGCGGATGGCGATTGCCTTGCCGTTGGGCACGCTCCTGGCCAGCGATGTTGCCCTCAACCTCTGGTACCAATTCGGCAAGGGGTACGCTGTGTGGGATCCCGCGTCGCTGGTCTACATGGCTGGCAATTACGCCGGTTATGCTGCGTTGTTCCTGCTGGGCCGGGGCCTCAAGCCTTGGGTGCCGGGCGGGCGCTGGCTGCGATTGCCGCCGGCCATCCTCGGCAGCCTGCTGGGCGTGTTCTTGTTCTATGGGGTCACTAACACGCTGGCCTGGCTGCGGGACCCGGCCTACGCCAAGACCCTGGCTGGTTGGTGGACCGCCCTGACCACCGGTTCGGCCGGATGGCCTGAAACCTGGACCTTTCTGCGCAACAGCTTGATGAGCAGCGCTTTGTTCAGCGCGCTTTTCGCGGTCACCTGGAATGAGGCTCCTTCCGAGTCTCCGCTGGAAAAGGGTGAATGCACCCCGCCGGCCGAGGCGGACGGCGAGGCTGAAGAGCAGGCTGCCTGAGCGCTTTTCGTGATCCGTCTCAAATCACCGTAACCATGACTGTGGGACTCATCTCCGACACCCACGGTTTCTGGGACGATCGAATTCCGACGCTGTTCGCCGGGGTGGATCACATTCTTCACGCGGGCGACATCGGTGCGACCTCGATTCTGGTGGGTCTCGAGCGGATCGCCCCGGTCACGGCCGTGATGGGCAACTGCGACGGCCCACCCCTCGACGCCCGTGAGACCGAGGTGCTCGATTTGGCGGGGCACCGTTTCCTGGTCCATCACATCGTCGATCCCCGGGCACCGCACGATCGCCTGGCCCGGAGCCTCGAGCATCACCGCCCGGCGTTCGTGGTGTTCGGCCATACCCACAAGCCGCACGACTCGCGGGTGGGAGCGGTCCGCTTCTTGAATCCGGGCTACGCCGGTCGGGTCCGCTTCAACCAACCCCGCAGTCTGGCTATCCTGGATCTGGCCGACCCGGCCCTGCCGATGCACCGGATCGACCTCGGGCGCCCGGGGATCGATTGAATCGCTTTGACGCCCCCGCCGTCCGCTAGCACGTTGATCGCAGTTCAACTCTTAGATTTATGAGCCTGAAAATCGTGACCGCCGCCTTCTTCTCCGCCGCCTTGGGTTTGTCGGCCGCCGACTTCGATGCCAGCAAATTGCCGCCCGTGTCCGCCAAGCAGGGCGTGACCTACGAGAAGGACATCAAGCCTCTCTTCGAACGCTCCTGCTTCAAGTGCCACGGGCCCGAGAAGCAAAAGGCCAAGCTGCGGTTGGATTCCTTGGAGGCTACCCTCAAGGGCGGATCCGACGGGGCGGGTTTCGAAAAAGGTGCCAGCGCCAAGAGCACCTTCGTCGCCAGTGTCGCGCGATTGATGTCCGACGACGAAAACATGCCCCCGGAAGGCAAAGGACAAGCCTTCAGCAAAGAAGAAGTGGGCTTGCTCCGGGCCTGGATCGACCAGGGCACGAAGTGAGTCGAGTGAGTCGGTGATCCATTGGACTTCGAGCCGCCGCTGCCGGGTTTGATTCCCGGTAACGGCTGGCTTCTGTTTACACCCCTCCTTCTCCCATCCCGTTGTTCATTCCAGTCTGATCCCTCCCATGCTCGCACTTCGGGAATTCCACGCCGAACAAGGTGCCGTCTTCACTGAACTCCAGTCGATGGAAGCGGTGGCGCACTACGGCGATATTGCCGCGGAATACGCGGCGCTCCAGAACTCGGTGGGTCTGGCCGACCTGAGTTTCCGGGGGCGCCTGTGCCTCTTGGGAGCCGATCGGGTGCGACTCCTGCACGGCCAGGTCACCAATGACATCAAGGCTCTCCAAGCGGGGCAGGGATGCTATGCGGCCTTCACTTCGCCCAAGGGCCGGATGCAGGCCGATGTCCATGTCTATGCTCTGGCCGACGAGCTGTTGCTCGATTTTGAGCCCGGCCTGACCCAGAGCCTCATCGAGCGGTTAGATCATTACATTGTCTCCGATGATGTGCAGGCCGTGGACGTGGCCGAGCACTATGGATTGTTTTCTTTTCAAGGTCCCAAGGCCTTGGAGGTTCCCGGACTTTTGGATCCGGGTTGGACCTTGGCTCCCCAGAGCCATGGCATCGTCCACCGGCCGGATCCGGAACTGGGGGATCTGTACTGGGTGAACCACGCCCGTACCGGCAGTCAGGGCGTCGACGTGTTTGTTCCGACAGCGGCCATGGGCATGGTTTGGGACAAGCTCTGTTTGGCGGTGCGATCCCTGGGCGGGCGGCCCGTGGGTGGGTCTGCACTGGAGTTGGCGCGCATCGAGGCGGGCGTCCCGCGCTTCGGCGTGGACATGGACGAGAGCCACCTGCCGCCGGAGGCCGGACTCGATCGCAATGGCATCAGCTACACCAAGGGCTGCTACATTGGTCAGGAAACCATCGCCCGCATTCGCACCTATGGCCAGGTCACCAAGGCTCTTCGAGGGCTGCGTTTTGATCCGGGAGCCCCGATGCCCGTCCGGGGCGACAAGGTGTTCTACAATGGCCGTGAGGTGGGTTCCCTCACCAGTGTGATCCAATCGCCGCGGCTGGGTTGCCCCATCGCCCTGGGGTACGTCCGGAAAGAATGCAACGCCCCGGGCACCGCTCTGGTCGTGCGTTCCGTCTCGGGTGCCGAGATCCCGGCGACGATTGTGCCGCTGCCGTTTGCAGCCTGAATCGTTCCCGCGTCGATCCAAGGCCTGGGAAAAACTTGGGGCCGTCCCTGCCGCTTCGCTTGACCCGGCGGCTGGTTCTGGCGGAAATCTTTCCCGATGCCTACTCGTTCCCTCCTCCGCGCCGGTGCCGTGGCCCTGGCGGTCGCTTCCTTGGCCTTCACCGGCTGCAAGGCCACCCTCAAAGATCCCAAGACCGAAGGCTACGTGCCGATCTTCGATGGCAAGACGCTCGCCGGCTGGGCGGGGCGTTCCGATTTGTGGAGCGTGCAAGAAGGAGTCATCACCGGCACCACCCACCGGGATCACCCGATCGCCGGCAACACCTTCCTGGTCTGGACCAATGGCACGGTGTCCAATTTTGAGCTGCGCTTGCAGTACCGCATCTTCAATGGCAACTCCGGCATCCAGTACCGCAGCAAGTTGGTGGATGCCGACAAGTTCGTGGTGGGTGGCTACCAGGCCGATTTCGAGGCCGGCAAGACCTACAGCGGAATCCTCTATGAGGAGCGCGGACGTGGCATTCTGGCCGAGCGCGGTCAGCGCACCGTCATCACCGACGAGGGCGGCAAGACCAAGGTCTCCGTGGTGGGTAAGCTCGCCGACTCCAAGGACTTGCAGGCCAGCATCCATGACGAGCAGTGGAACGACTACCTCATCGTCGCCGATGGCAACCACCTCATGCACTTCATCAACGGCCGCATGACCGTTGACGTCGTGGACCAGCAGTCCGCCAAGGCTGCCAAGGAGGGCATTCTGGCCCTGCAGATCCACGCCGGCCCGCCCATGGTGGTGCAGTTCCGCGACGTGAAGATCAAGAAGCTGCCCTGAGAGTCGGACCAGAGACTCGTGGAGTGGGCGGGATTCTGCGACAAGCCGGGGCGAGGGAAACTTCGCCCCGGTTGCGTGTTGGGGTCTTGAAGATCCCGTGCCGGGGGATCGTTGGTGGGGATGCAGTACCGACGTGAAGCGCCAACCGGCTGAGGGTGCCGTTTTGGAGAGGTTTGGTGGGCCCAACAGGATTTGAACCTGTAACCAAGGGATTATGAGTCCCCTGCTCTAACCGTTGAGCTATAGGCCCGACCGCAGATTGCCCTCGCAGATTGCCCCGGAACGCAGGCGCACCGCCGAAGCGTTGGCCAGCCGCTGTCTGACCTTGGTCAGGTTCCAGACCCCGAGTCGTTTCCGAGGGCTCAGGGCAAACGACACCGGATAGGTACCCGAAATCCCTGAGCCCCCGCAAGCATCCCATCCGGTGAACCCCCATCGGCCGGGATCTTGTCAGGGTCCAAGGGGGGTGAAGCGGTTTTGGGTGGGTTCAGAAATCAGCCGGCTCGTTGGCCCGAATCCGCCGCTCGGAGCCCATGGTGCAGCAGGGCACCGAGGATCAGGGTGCCCAGAGCGGCCAGCAGTACTGCGGGCCGTTGGACGATGACAAAGCCGATCATCCAGCAGCTGAGTGCTGCGAAAAGCAGAGGGGTCGCCGGGTAGAACGGAACGCGGAAGGGCCGGTGCAAATCTGGGGCGATTTTCCTCAGGCGCATCACGCCCAGAATGGCCAAGAGGTTCATCAGGTTCAGGACGACGCCGGCATAGGCGAGCACCTGCTCAAAGGTGGACGTGGCGATCAGGAGTCCGGTCAGCCCGATCTGGAAAGCCAGAGCCGGGCGCGGCACGCCATCGGTGGATCGGATCGCCAACCACGCGAGCCGCGGTTTGTCGGCGGCCACGGCCTGTGTCACCCGCGATCCCGCCAGCAGGAAGCCCGACACGGTGGCCACCAGGACCGCCGCGATCATGGCGCTCATGATGCGTGCCCCCAGCGGGCCCACGATTCGTGATGCCGAGAGCGAGGCGACTTCTACCGTTCCCGACAGGGCTTCGATGGGTGTGGTGCGCAGGAACACCCAGTGCAGGAGCAGGTAGAGCAGGCCCACCAGCAGCACCGCCCCGATGACCGCCCGTGGGATGACCCGTTGGGGATTCTGGATATCGCCCGCGACATACCCCACGGCGTTCCAGCCATGGTAGGCGTAGATGACGTAGATGAGTGAGATGGCGAAGGGAGCGGCGACGATTTCGCGCCAGGCTGCGGCCGAGGGGGCGAAGGAAATGGGTTCCACCGGTCCGATGGCCAATCCCGTGGACACGAATGCAACAATCACCGCCAGCGTGATGGAAGACGTGGCCAGTTGAAACAGGGCCGCCCCGCGCGCATGGAGGAATTGGACGCTTCCGACGAGCACCAGCACCCCCACGGTGGCCGCCAACGGGGGGATCGGTACGACTTGGGCCGCGTAGCGACCAAAGGCGATGGCGGCCAAGGCCACGGGGCCAGCGAAGCCCGCGGTGATGGACACGAACCCTCCGACAAAACCCAAGGTCGGTGACCAGGCACGGGAGAGGTACACGTACTCCCCGCCGGAATGAGGCAGCATCGCTCCCAGTTCGGCATAACACAGGGCACCGGCCAGCGAGAGCAATCCGCCGACCGCCCACAGTGCCAGCAAGGCGAAACCACTCTGGGTACCCGCTACTTGGAACCCGAGGCTGGTGAAGACCCCGGTGCCGATCATGTTGGCGACGATCAGCGCCGTGGCGCTGGCGAGACCGAAGGGGGCAGGAGCCTTGGACGACATGCTGGGGCTCACCTTGCCGTGGAGGGGCTTTCACGCAAGGAGATGGGTTGAGAGCCTGTCACGCGACCGCGGCCCGCGGGGAACAACCCGACATTGCAGCCGCTGCCATCCATCGGCCGATCAGGGCATCGGCGGCGGTCAGGCTCATGGTGATCGATCTGCAAACTGCGCTGGGGCGGATTTTGGAGCCCGATGGATTCTGTGGCCAGACTCCCGGGTTGAAATCAGGGGCCCGATGGCACGAGCACCCGGTAGAACCTGCGGTCGCTCGGAAGAGGTTCGGTGTGCTCGACCGGACGGGCCATGGGTTGAGCGGGCACTTCCAGCACGCTCGTCCAGAGACCGCGTTCCAGCGCCTCCGACACTTGCAGGGAGTAGCGTTGGTTGGCCGCTGCCGGAAAGCGCAGCACGAGGCCCGAGGCGGTCGATTCGGCGCTGAGGCGCAGGGTTTCGGCCGGCCCACCCGCTCCGGGACTGCCCCCTGGATTGTTCCCAACGCGCCACTGGGTCTTGTCGCCCCAGCGATCAGGGCTGGCCTGTTCATCGATGATCTCCATCGAAAAGCCGCCGCCGTCCGCGCCCGGAAACCAGTCCTTGAATCCGAAGTCCAGAATCTCCTCGCCTTGGGCATCGACCAACCGCAGGCGTTCCCCGCCATTGTCGAGGCGGCCAATGTATTGTCCGGCCACCGGCACCGCCGCGCCATACCGGGCCGCGAAGGCTGTGGTGCTGGCGACCACGACCAATCGTTCACCGGGGTTCAGGCGCTTCAGAGCACTGGTGCTGAAGTCGAAGTCCACGCCGTCGATGAACCGGACACCGTTCAGGTCGAGCGACTCGGTCGGAGACACGTTGCGCAGTTCCAGGAACTCCAGCTCATCGGGCAGAGACGAACCCGCAGGACCCGCTGGCGGGTTGAAGTGGATTTCGGTGATGCGCAGCCCGCGTTGGGCGGGGCTGGGGTTTCCGGGGTAGGTCAGTTGGTGGGCGGTCTTGCCCCGCGGATTGAGCAGCGTGAGCGTTTCGCCGCGGGCTGAGAGTTGGCCAGAATACGGGCCCACCACGAAGAGGCCTTGCCCGCCACGGGGCCCGGTGGTGCGGGCGCGGAACTGGCGGACGTCCGGGCTGACA
>CANHYD010000095.1 GCA_947464705.1 Verrucomicrobiota bacterium
CCGTTTGGCAGATGCCGACAACTCGAGCCTCCCGGTCGTTGATCTCAAACACATCCCCCACCTTCAATGGCCGGCCCATTCCGGATCCAAGACGCGTGACCTCCGCAGCGAGTGTGTCGATGACGACGCTGTTGGGCAAACGCAGTTGAGTAATGTCGCCCTCGATCATGCGAGGCGGGCGTCCATAGAGAGTCCCGGAGTGCAAACCGATCATCTGAATCATCTTGTCGGCACCGTCTGCCGTCCGGGCCTTGAGGACCCCCTGGAATAGCGGCACGGCAAAGTCGACTCCTTCCACCGAGCGCACCCGATTCACGTCGGTGTCCCGCATGGCCTTGGTTTCATTGACCTGATCCACACGGGATTCGACGATCCAGATCGAGGCCCGCATGTTGCGCATGTGGCTCGTGGTCCACGCCAGCAACCCCTGGAAAACCGAGTATTGCTGAGTCATCAGCAGGGACGAAAACGCCAAGCCCCCGACCAGCATCCAATACTTGGCGCGGTCACCGAGCAGCATTTTCAGAGCGAGCAGGTACATGATTCAAGCCGACTGTAGAGGAAACGCACAGGTCCACCCAGCCCTGACAATCACCGATCATTCCTCGCCCCGGTCAGGCCTCGGTGCAGCGGATGAGCTTCGGCGATTCGGCAATGCGTTCGCGGCATAACTGTCCACCGAGAGGGCGGCATGCGTCAAACGGGCTTTGCCCGAAATCGGCGCCCAGGGTACGGGCCGCAGGAAACCGGTGACGTGCTTTTTTCGAGAGTGGCGATTGCCCACTGGGAAGCCATTACCTACGTTGGCACACGTCCATGATCGGAGACCTGTTTCACAAAGCTTACGTGGTGCTCGCGGTGATTGTATTCTTCGGCGCCTCTGTGTTCGTTCACGAATACGGCCACTTCTGGATGGCTCGACTGCGCCGCATGGTCGTTCTCGGGTTTTCCATCGGTTTCGGCCCCAAGATCTTCGGATGGATGGACCGCCACGGGGTCGAATGGGCTGTGCGCTGGATCCCTGCCGGAGGGTTCGTGAAGCTGCCTCAGATGCTGACTTCCGAGACCATCGAAGGGGCGGCAGATCCCGCAGTGGCTCCCGCTTCACCCGCTTCCCGTATCTGGGTTGCCTTGGCAGGGCCGGCCATGAACATCGTTTTCGCCTTGGCCATCGCCAGCCTGATCTGGTGGGTCGGCCTACCCGTTCCGGTCAATCCGCCGATCATCGGCTACGTCGAGCCCGATTCCGCCGAGGCGCGATTGGGCATCCGAGAGGGCGATCGTATGGTCCGCGTCGATGGGAAAATTGTGCGTCGGTGGCAGGACGTCCAACGCTTTACGGTGTTGGCACGGTCCCAGACCATTCCGGTGGAGATCGCCCGGGGAGATTCGGTTTCCAATTATGTCCTGACGGCCGTCGTCAATCCCACCTTCGGGCTCAAGTTGCTGAACTTGGACCCCAAAGATCATCCGGTCATCATGGATCTGGCTCCGGGCGGTGCCGCCCAAGAAGCAGGACTGGCCGTGAATGACCAGTTTGTCTCGTTCGGCGGCGTGCCGGTGGTGGGACAATCCCAATTGGTGGAACTCATCCGAGCCCAGACCGGCAAGCCCGCCCAGGTCGAGGTGCAGCGCGCGAGCCAGCGCATGACATTCACCGTGACACCGCGCGTGGACCCCACCAGCGGCGTGGCCCGCATCGGGGTGACCATCTCTCCAAGCCGGGTGCTGACCTACCAATTGCAACGACCCGGCCCAACCCCTTGGGAGCAGATTTCTGGGGTGGTGGTTCAGATGGGAGAATTGGTGGGTGCCTTAGCGCACTCCAAGGAAACAGGCGTGAGTGCGAAGGACATGAGCGGCCCGGTGGGCATCTTCGGTAAATTGGCGGCTGACGTGAATGCCGACATCCGCCTGGCCTTGAGCTTTCTCGTGATGCTCAACGTCAACTTGGCCATCATCAATTTGTTGCCCATTCCGGTGCTGGATGGCGGGCACATCACCATGGCTCTCTATGAGATCATCACCCGCCGACGCGTCGCGCCGCGTTTCCAAGAGATTGCGACGTCTGCCTTCGCGGTGATCCTCCTGAGCTTCATGGCCTATGTTTCCTTCTTTGATGTGGTGAAACGCGGCCCGCTCTTCCGGGCCATGTTCCGCCAAGAAACTGTCATCGAAGCCCCCTCGCAGCCGACGCCTGCACCGTAAGGGTGGGTACTCAGAACCTCCGGGGACACTCTCCGGAGCGTTGACGCCGCCGGCCGCCATCCCGTTTATTCCCTCTCAGCGATTCATGAAGTATTGCCCTTCTCCCTGGAGTTACAGCCGCAGACCCGCCCGCAATGTCACTGTGGGGGACCCCGCCTGCGGCGGTGTGGTCCTTGGAGGTGCTCACCCCGTGGTCAAGCAGTCGATGCTCACCTGCGACACCATGGACACCGCCGAATGCGTGCGGCAGACCTTGGAACTAGTAGCTGTCGGTTGCCAAATCGTCCGTATCACGGCTCCGACCGTGAAAGACGCCGCCAACCTCGAAAACATTGTTCGAGAACTGCGGCAGGTGGGTTGTCACGTGCCTCTGGTGGCCGATATCCATTTCAAGCCGGAAGCGGCCATGGAAGCCGTCAAATGGGTGGAAAAGGTCCGGATCAACCCGGGCAATTACGCCGACAGCAAGAAGTTCGCGGTCAAGGAATACACCGATGAGGCTTACGCTGAAGAACTGGCAAGGATCGAGTCACGCTTCACGCCATTGGTGCTGGAAGCCAAGCGTCTGGGACGGGCCTTGCGTATCGGAACCAATCACGGATCCCTGAGCGACCGGATCATGAACCGGTACGGGGACTCCCCGCTGGGCATGGTTGAAAGCGCTCTCGAATTCGCCCACATCTGCCGCAAGAATGGGTTCCACAACTTCGTCTTCTCGATGAAGTCCTCCAATCCGAAGGTGATGATCGAGTGTTACCGGCTGCTGGCGGCCCGCCTCGACCAGGAAGGCCCCGACTGGAACTACCCGCTGCATCTGGGCGTCACCGAGGCAGGCGAAGGCGAAGACGGACGCATCAAGTCGGCCATCGGTATCGGCTCCCTGCTCTGCGATGGCATCGGCGATACGATCCGAGTTTCCCTCACTGAAGACAGCCCGCGCGAGATCGCCGTTTGCAACGACCTTCTGGCCCAGATTCCACGGCTGACCGGAGTCCACCCTGGATTGGGAAATCCCTCCCTGCCCTGGGACCCCTTCAATTTCAAACGGCGCGAATCAGTCGTGTCACCGTTGGGGGATTTGCCAGCAGGCGGAGAAAACCTAGTTCGAGTGGTGGTCGAACGCAGCACCTTCGACGCGGTGGCCCCGAAGATTTCCCCGAAGATCGACGTTAAACCAGAGGCCATCTACGAAGACCTCACGCTGATGGAGGTGGACCCCACCACGGAATTTGCGCATCCCCCGTGCGAGACCCAGTGGATCACCGTCCAAGATGGAGTGCCCCTGCCTCCCATCACCGCCTTCCGATTGCTGACAGTCCGGTTGGCAGCGCTGGGGTGCCGCAATCCCATCCTGCTCAAGGACCGACTGATTGCCCCATCCGAGGCATTGACCCCGGAATCGGCCCAACTGCAGGCGGCCGTCAACCTCGGATCCCTGCTGGCGGACGGCATCGGCGACGCGATCCTCGTCCGCTCAGAGCCCGGTGCCGGGCAATCCCTGCGATTGGCTTTCAATATTTTGCAGGCCGCCGGCTGTCGATCTTTCAAGACCGACTACGTGGCCTGCCCCAGCTGCGGTCGAACGCTGTTCAACCTGCAAACGGTCACCGCGCGCATCAAGGCCCGGACAGAGCACCTCAAAGGCGTGAAAATCGCCATCATGGGATGCATCGTGAATGGTCCCGGTGAGATGGCTGACGCGGACTTCGGCTACGTGGGCGGAGCACCCAACAAGATCAACCTTTACGTAGGCAAGAAGCCGGTTCGCTTCAACATCCCGGAGGACGAAGCGGTCGAACGCTTGGTAGACCTCATTCGCGAACACGGCAAGTGGCGGGATCCGGAGGCGGCCTGATCCACCGCGGCGGCGGCGCTAAAAATCTCCTCCAAAGCCGCTTCCCGCAAACCGCGGAGTCGGACCGAACTCAAGGCTTCGGCCGACTCCCCAACAAGCGCTTCCCGATCGAAATCCCGGCCTGACGATTCGAAGCCCAGGAGGCAGCGAGGCGCCTTGGGGATGGAACGTGGAGGAAAGAATTCCAACAGAGCGTACCTGACCTTCAATCAGGGCCAAATCTGGTAGAGCACCAGATACACCAACACTCCGGTCACCGAGACATACATCCAAATCGGCCAGGTCCAGCGGGCGATCTTCTTGTGTCGCTCCAAGTCTCCGGCGCTGCCACGGCGCAGGGTGATCAGCGCCAACACCGGCACCGCCGCGGCCAGAAGGATGTGCGAAAAGAGCATTCCATAGTACCAGGGCCGAAGGAACTCAGGCCCCTTGAAGGGCGTGTGCACCGATTTCAGCAGGTACTTGTGGGTCAGGTACAACAGCAAGAAGACGCAGGACGTGACAAACGCCGCCACCATGCACTTGCGGTGAGCCTCACGCCGCCCGGCTTTGATGTGGATCAGTCCTGCCACCAAAAGAATTCCAGCCACACCATTGAGGCAGGCGTTGACCAGTGGCAGGAACTGCAGGGATTGGTTCATAGGATGCCTTTGAGACGCTTGACGGACCGAATAACCTGATCTTCAGCGTCCGAATCTTCACTGTGGATGACGAATCGCAAACGCCCTTGGGAATCCAACACTCCGAAATCGGCCGTGTGTATGAATAGATCCTCCAATTTCGGAGATGGCTCCCCCGATTCAACCACCGCAAATTTGAGATCGGCAATGGCCACCCGATAGACTTCGGATTTTTGGCCGGTGAGCATCCACCACTTTTCCGCAGAGGCTTGATATTCCAAGCCATAGCGCTTCAAAACCTCCGGCGTGTCGTACTCGGGATCTGCAGTTAGAGAAACTAGGCGCACTCCAGCAGGAATACGCGACTGGAGCCGCTGCATCTGAGCCGACAAGCGTCGACACTGGGTGGGACACCGCGAAAAGACGATATTGACCACGCTGATCCGTCCTTTGAGGGAATCCTTACCGACCGGTTGCCCCAATTGGTTGGTCAGCGA
Source organism: Verrucomicrobiota bacterium (assembly GCA_947464705.1). GTDB lineage: Bacteria > Verrucomicrobiota > Verrucomicrobiia > Limisphaerales > UBA9464 > SXXZ01. The sequence goes on from CANHYD010000095.1 coordinate 5,181, forward strand.
AAATTCGTGGAGCTGACCCAGAATGGGAGGTGCGCCCCGGGAGCGGAAGTAAGCCACCGAGACTGCCAACAAACTGGCGACCAGTGTTCCCCACAGAAACCGTTGGATATGCGACTCCATCGTGATTGAAAAAAAAGGCCGCCGGTATGAAACCAGCGGCTGATCCGGCGGACTCAATCGGTAGCCTGATTCGAGCAGCTTATTCGAAGCTACCACCCGCGCCACCCGCCTTGGACTTTTCAGCAAACCACTTGTCGTAATCTGCCTCCGAGACCACCTTGAAAACACCCTTCATCGAAGCGTGACCATTGCCACAGAGCTGTGCACACGTAATCGTGTAATCACCAGTTTTGGTGGGCGTAAAATGCACGGGGATCGACAAACCGGGAATCACATCCTGGGTCACACGCATGGCCGGCACCTTGAAGCAATGGATCACATCCATGCTCGACAACTTGGCAATCACAGGCCGATTGACGGGCACCAAAAACGCCTCGGTTACCACAGAGATGTCGTCCTTGGCGTCGGCGTCACTGGTATCCAAACCAAAGGGATTGCCACGGTCGGCAAACTTGGTGTCCTGCTTACCCCACTTGCCATCGGTTCCCGGGAAGTGGGCCGCCCACGCGAACTGCTGAGCCATCACCTGGATTTCGACCGGCTTCTGATCGGCCCCGGGAGGGTTGTCGACCGCCCTGGCCCAAAGAGGGATAGCGAGGCCTATCAACAGCACGGCTTCCACCACTGCCACGCCGATCTCCAGGTAGGTCGAAGCATGACTGCGGACACCCACGTAATCGGCTTTGGGATTGGCCGCTTTATTGAAGCGCAGCATTACCCAGAGGAAGTAACCGAGCCACCCGACGAACAGCGCACCCATGAGCAGGTGCACGTACAGAATCAACTCATCGATGCCATTGCCATGGGCCGAAGCCACTTCCGGCATTCCAAAATATCGAAGTAGAGAGGTCATGTATTTCCGAAAAATTGCAGACGATCAAACCGAGGGAGATTCACCCGCTTCAGTCTCGGCGTTCACACGCTTGGATCGACGGGCAATAAACACAAAGAAACTACCAAATAACACCCAAGCAGCGACGACAAACACCAGCATCACATAGATGCCCGCATTCATGCCTTGTGCGAGGGCTTCGTCCGTCTTGCCAAAGCAAGCGGTGCACGCATTCAAGGAGGGCATCGTCATCAATGCCGCAGCCAAGAAACTGAAAATCCCCAATTGGAGTTTCATAGAAAACTGATGTTTCGAAGCTTCCGGAGGAAGAAACGACCGTAAATCACAAGGCCCACCACTGAGATTGCCGCACACAAACTCCAGACCAAGTATTCCATGGAATGGGTCTCTTGATAGGCCAAGAAACTCCAACCGCTCAGGAATGCCATCAGGATTACTGAGGCCGCGACAAACACGATGTGGAAGGCTTTAAGGGACATACAACGTCTTGGTCTCCGAGTTCCTGGGAAGGTCACGACTACCCCAGAGGGTCAACCCCATGAGGGCCACAAAGAAAATCGCCGAGATCACCAGCACTCCATACACCAACTTCTTTTCGGACAGAAGATGCATGAAATAGCCGGCAACCAAAAAGGCCTTGATCGACGCAATGAACAGGGCGACCGCGACTGTCAGCGCCATGCTGCTGAAGTCCACGTAGTACATCGCCACCGTCAGGACGGTCCCGACGAGCAATGCCCCGAAAATGATGAGATAGGTTCGGACATGAGCCGCGATGTCATGATCATGATCATCGCCGCCATGAGAGGCCGAAGTAGAAGCGCTGTGTTGGCTCATAAATGCAATCAGAGGAGGTACACGACCGGGAACAAGAAGATCCAAACGAGGTCCACGAAGTGCCAGAAAAGCCCACCCACCTCGATGCGGTTAATGAACTGCTCCGGATTCGACTTCCACATCTTAGCTCCGGGGAAGGCGAAATAACCCAGCACCAGTGCTCCACCCAACACGTGCAATCCGTGCAGAGCGGTGATCAAGAAGTAGACGGCGAAGAACGGATGGGTCGCCGGGGTGTAAGAGCCCAAGGAAACGATGTCAGAAACGGCAATCTCACGGACTTCATGACCGTGAGAGGCCCCCTTCTTGGGGTGACCGTTGATATCACGCTCTGGATCCACCTCGACCTTGATCTTGGCGACCTTCTGTTCAGCCAACTTGGCAACACTCCACTGATCGCTGAAGTTCCAGAATCTCGGATGCTTGCCGTCGACCTCGATGTGACCGGTCAACGCCTTGCCGTCCTGAAGGCGGATGACGTAATGGCTGAACTTATCGTTGTACTCGAACGACTTGATGCCCAAGAAGGCGAACGCACACAACACGGTGATCACCATGTACACACGGAACCGTGCGAAGTTGTTCATCTTGAGCGCAGCCCAAGCCAGAACCACGGTCACCGACGACGTGATGAGAACCGCCGTGTTGAACGTACCAATCGGAATATTGAGCAGCCCTCGAGGCCATGCCAATGCCACATCCGGCCAGAAGCCGACCGGGGCGCTCACCCGTAGAAGGATGTAGGCAGAAAACAAGGCTCCGAAGAGCATGATCTCCGAGGCCAAGAACAGCCAAATGCCCACCTTAGCATTGTAGAGGCCCGTATCCGGTCGGGGTTTGTACGTGTAGGGGATTTCCATTATTGAATCGGTAAAGGGTTGGAAAGGAACCGTTTAGTTCTTGTCACCTTGGGGAGTGAAGTCGGACTTGGCTCCCGGAACGCTGTACTCATAGGGGCCGCGGTAGGCGACGGGCTCTTGGAGGAAATTGCCGTGCGGAGGGGGGGTCGGAGTAGCCCACTCCAAGGTGGTTGCCTGCCACGGATTATCCGAGGTGGCACGCTTGCCAGCAAAAATGCTGGAGAAGAAGTTGATGATGAACGGAATCTGGCAAATTCCCA
>CANHYD010000096.1 GCA_947464705.1 Verrucomicrobiota bacterium
AACCCTGAAGGGATTGGGTGCCGCCGATGACGTCGCTTGGAAGCGTTTCCTGCACGACGGTTTCTTGACGGGCAGCGCCTCTGCGGCCGTGTCCGCCTCCGTCAAAGCGTCGGCCGCCGCGTCGGTTCTGGCCGCGCACAAGCCGGTTTCCGGTGATATCGAAGTGGTGCTCCACCGCGATGGGTCGGTCGATGATGGTCGATTCGCCAACAACGGCTGGCTCCAAGAGATGCCGGACTCGATCACCAAGGTGACTTGGGATAACGTCGTCATGATGTCTCAGAAGACCGCCAAGTCTCTGGGCTTGCCTACCAGGCGTTCGGGCAAGATCCCCGAAGACTTGAGCCCGGCCGAGGCGGCGGACGCCAAGGATGGTCAGTACGATCAACCCGTCGTTAAGATCACCGTGGGCGGTCGCAGTGTCGAAGGTCCGGTCTGGATCCAACCCGGTCTGGCCGACGGAACCGTCGCCCTGGCTTTGGGTTACGGACGCCGGGTCGTGGGTCGCGTGGGTCGTGGCGTAGGCTTCGATGCCTATGGCCTCTTCCAGTCCGCTTCCCGCCATATCACCGCCGGTAAGGTGGAAAAGGTCTTCCGCAAGCACCGTTTGGCAGTGACCCAGGAACACGGCCTCATGGAAGGTCGCCCGGTCATTCGCGAGGCGCACCTCGAGCAGTTCAAGGCGAGCCCCAAGTTCGCCCAGAACATGGACCTCGAGGCCCACCTGCCGCACTACGTTCCCTACAAGGAAGAGGGCGACGGTCGCAACGCCGAGAAGCGTCCCCAAAACATCTACGAACATCCCTACGATCAGAACCCGGAGACCGCCTCCAAGGTTCATCAGTGGGGCATGGTCATCGATCTTCAGACGTGCGTGGGCTGTTCCGCCTGCGTGGTGGCTTGCCAGAGCGAAAACAACATCCCCATCGTCGGTAAGGACCAGGTGGCCCGCGGCCGTGAGATGCTCTGGATGCGCATCGATCGCTACTACAGCCACAATCCGGATGCCGATGTGAACGCGGAGTTGGCTGCTGAGGATCCTCAGATGGCTGTGCAACCGATGTTCTGCCAGCACTGCGAAGCGGCTCCTTGCGAAAGCGTGTGCCCGGTCAATGCGACCGTTCACGACGAAGAGGGCATCAACGCGATGGCCTACAACCGCTGCATTGGCACGCGGTACTGCGCCAACAACTGCCCCTACAAGGTTCGTCGCTTCAACTGGTTCGATTTCAACAAGCGCGAAAGCGACTACGGCGCCGCTCAGGATCAGCACCTCGTCAACACGGGTAACCTGTACAAGGGACCGCTCGGCGTGAACCGCAATGCGGAACCGGAGTGGGAGATCATCAAGCTGGTCAAGAACCCGGATGTCTCGGTCCGCATGCGTGGCGTGATGGAAAAGTGCACGCTTTGCGTGCAACGCATCCAGCAAGGCAAGATCGCCCAGAAGGTCAAGGCGGGTAACAGCGGCGACGTGGCCGTGCCGGATGGCGCGATCAAGACCGCCTGCCAACAGGCTTGCCCGGCCGACGCGATCGTCTTCGGCAACATGCTCGACGCTCAGAGCGAGGTCGTGAAGGCCAAGGCCAGCCCGCGGAATTACTCCGTGCTCGGTTTCCTCGACACTCGTCCCCGGGTCACGTACCTGGCTCGAGTTCGCAATCCGAACCCGGTGATCCTCGACCTCGAGAAGCGCAAGACACCGGATAGCCAGCGCGACTACGAGCGTTTCCGTCACGAGTCCCCATTTCAAGAACACTCACATGGTCACGATGCCTCGCATCAATCCGCGACTCCGGCGGGGAAAGGAGCGGTCTAATGGCTAGCCCTGGAAAATCTGCCGCCGTTAAGGCGCCTGAACCGCCGGCCGAACTGGTCCGCGAGCCTTTGGTTCTCAACAACCGCTCCCTCGGTTGGATCACAGATGCCATCGCGGGCGTCTGCGAGAAGCCCATGCCGGTGTGGTGGTGGCCCGCTTTCATCGTTTCGGTGGGCGGCATGATCACCATGTTCTCGCTCATTGCCTACCTGGTCTCCACCGGTGTCGGCGTATGGGGTCTGAACCAACCCGCCGACTGGGCGTGGGATATCACCAACTTCGTGTTCTGGATCGGTATCGGTCACGCCGGAACCCTGATCTCGGCGGTGCTCTTCCTGCTTCGTCAGAAGTGGCGTACGTCAGTGAACCGGGCAGCTGAAGCGATGACTATTTTCGCGGTGGCTTGCGCGGGTATCTTCCCCGTGTTCCACACCGGCCGTGTTTGGTTCGCGTTGCTGCCGGGTTATTTGTTCCCGGCACCGAATGCCAACGAGATCTGGCCTCAGTTCCGTTCCCCACTGCTGTGGGACGTGTTCGCGGTGTCCACTTACGGTACGGTCTCGTTGCTCTTCTGGTATGTCGGACTCATCCCCGACTTGGCCACGCTGCGTGATCGCTCCAAGGGTCTCCTGCGCCGCTTCTTCTACGGCTTGTTCTCCTTGGGTTGGACCGGTTCCAACCGCCACTGGAGTAACTATGAAAAGGCCTACCTGCTCTTGGCCGGCTTGAGCACACCGCTGGTGCTCTCAGTGCACTCCATCGTGTCCTTCGACTTCGCCGTCTCGGTGGTGCCCGGATGGCACACGACCATCTTCCCGCCGTACTTCGTGGCGGGTGCCATCTTCTCGGGCTTCGGCATGGTGCTCACCTTGCTCATCCCGCTGCGCTCGCTCTTCAAGCTCGAAGACGTAATTACCCTCCGCCACGTGGAACTCATGTGCAAAGTGCTCTTGGCCACGGGTTCGATCGTTGGATACGCCTACGGCATGGAGTTCTTCATCGCCTGGTACGGCGGTAGCCCTTACGAGCTCTACGCCTTCAAGAACCGTGCCTTCGGTCCCTACTGGTGGAGTTACTGGGCCATGATTTCGTGCAACGTCATCAGCCCGCACTTCTTCTGGTTCAAGAAGCTCCGCACCAGTGTGGTCTTCGTTTGGATCGTTTCCATCTTCGTGAATATCGGCATGTGGTTCGAGCGCTTCGTCATCATCGTGACTTCGCTCCACCGCGATTATCTCCCGTCGAGCTGGGGTTACTTCACCCCGAGCTGGGTGGATGTCATGACCTTCGTCGGCAGCTTCGGCCTCTTCATGACGCTGTTCTTGCTGTTCATCCGCTTCCTGCCGGTCATCGCGATCAGCGAAGTCAAAGGCGTGACGCCTCAGGCTGATCCCCACCATCCGCTCGGTGGCGCCAAGGGACACCACTAACCGAAAGCTTTGTCCATGAGTTCCAATCGTTCCAAGCCGCACGGTCTTTTGGCCGAGTTCCACACGGCTGCGGATATTTTCGAGGCGGCGATCCGTTGCCGCGACGCCGGATTCACCCAATGGGATGTGTACACCCCGTTTCCGATCCACGGCATGGATGAAGCCATGGGGCTTCGCAAGTCGCCCGTGGGGTGGTTCACCTTTTGCGGTGGTTTCACGGGCTTTTTCACCGGCATGACCATGATTTGGTACATGAACAAGTTTGACTACCCCCTGGTGGTCGGCGGCAAGCCCTTGTTCACGCCGCTGTACGCGTTCCCGGTCAGCTACGAGATGACCATTCTGTTGAGTGCCTTCGGGACGCTCTTCGGCATGTTCTTCTTGAACCGACTGCCCAAGTTCTACAATCCGCTCTTCAAGAACGAGCGGTTCAAGAAATCGACGGACGACCGGTTCTTCATTTGCATTGAGGCGACCGACCCGAAGTTTGGAACGGACGCGACCCGCACCTTCCTGACCGAAAAATGTCATGCTGCGGTCGTTGAACTCGTGGAGGACTGAATGCGCACCTTCCTGAAATACTTCTTCACCGCCTACGTTTTGGCGGTTGCCTTGGTGGTCGGAATCGCCGGCTTCCGTGGATCTAAGAGCACCAAGCCGCCGCTAGAGGTGTTCCCTGACATGGATCGCCAGCCCAAGCTCCGCCCTCAGACCACCACCAAGTTCGCCGCTTGGGCTGATGGCCAGACCTCGCGCCCGCATCCCGCCGGTACGGTGTCCCGCGAATCCAATTGGGAAGACAACGCTTTCAACACGGGCCGCCAAGGGGGCACTGTGGTCGAAGTCATGCCCCTCGAGGTGACTGCTGCGGTCCTCAAGCGCGGACAAGAGCGTTACTCCATTTACTGCCAGCCTTGCCACGGGGTCCTCGGTGACGGCAAGGGCATCACCAGCAAGTACGGCATGGGCAACACAGCCAGCTTGCACCAAGAGCGTCTGATCAAGACTCCAGACGGGGACATCTTCAACACCATCAGCAACGGCAAGAGCACAATGATGGGCTACGCTTCGGCGATCCCTGTTGCCGACCGCTGGGCCGTGGTGGCCTATGTCCGGACGCTTCAGCTGAGCCGCCTCGCCGCAGAGTCTGAAATCCCGGCAGCAATCCTGCCCACCATCAAGTAAGGATCCATGAACGCAATTTCACGACAAACCAAGTCTTGGATGGCTGTGGGTGGTGCGGTGGCCGTTGCTGCCATTGCTCTATTTGCCCTGTTCGGCACTTTGCCCGCTATGGGCGCCGATGCTGGGCCCGCTGCCCACTCGGCTCAAGACGCTGCGCATGCTTCGGCCAGTCACGGGGCCGACGATCACGGTCATGCTGCCGTCTCGGTCTTCTCCCTCAAACAAATCGCCCACAGCTACCTCACGGCGTACATGTTCTGCCTGAGCCTCTGCGTGGGTTCGCTGTTCCTCACCCTGGCTCACCATTTGTTTGATGCCGGTTGGTCCGCTTCCATCCGCCGGGTCACCGAAACCGTCGCCAGCCTTCTTTTCCCGTGGATGCTCATCTTGGCCTTGCCGATCATCGTCTTCGCTTGGACGGGCAATCTTCACGCGTGGTTCAAGATCGATCCCGCGTCCGACCATGCCTTGGACGTCAAGAAGGTCCTCTTTAACCCGATGACGTTCACCGTCTTGGTTCCGGTCTTGATCACGTTGTTGGGCCTCTTGGCCCGCCAGATTCGTGCGTGGTCCATCGCCCAAGACAAAGACGGTGCGGCTCACTGGACCAGCAAGTCCCGGAAGTTGGCTGCCGGCGGCATCTTCTTCTTCGCCTTCGGGGTGACGTTGCTGTGCTTCCTCCTGATGAAGTCCTTGCAGCATCAGTTCTTCAGCACGATGTACGGCGTCTATTACTTCGCCGGCAGTGTCTGGACCACGCTCATCACCTTGTATTTGCTCACGATGTGGTTGTCCCAACCGGGGCGCCCGCTCGAGAAGGTGTATTTCAAGCGCCAGCAGCAAGATCTCGGTGTGCTGTTCTTCGCTTTCACCGTTTTCTACTCTTACATCCATTTTTCCCAGTACTTCCTCATCTGGAATGCCGCCATTCCTGAGGAAACCTTCTGGTACGTCCGCCGCGAGGTGGGTTCCTGGAAATGGGTCGGCATGACCATTCTTTTCGGGCACTTCTTTGTCCCGTTCCTCATACTGCTCAATCAGGACATTAAGCGGAACCTGGCCGTGATGATTCCGGTGGGCGCGTGGGCTTGGTTGATGCAGTACGTCGATATGACCTACAATGTCATGCCGGTCGTTCATCCGGACGGTTTGCACCTGACCTTGTGGGATCCGATTTTCTGGATCGGCATGTCTGTGGTGTTGGCCCGTCTGTTCTGGTCCGACTACCGCAAGAACCCGGCCTATCCGCTCAAGGATCCGCGGCTTCAGGAAGCCATCATTCACCACGAGGTGCCGGCTCCCGGTGCTTCGGCCGCCCACTAGAGCCTCAGAAATCTCCTGATATGAGTTCCTCGAATTGCTGTTCTCCGTCCTCGAAGACGATGCTCGCCTATCTGGTGGGCGGGGTAGGGTCCTTCTTGATCATCGGCGTCTTGGCCTGGCTGGTGGTTCGCCAACCGGTGTCTGGAATCGATTCCGAGCGGGTTTCTCAGCGGGTGAAGTTCCGCACCGAGGTCGAGGCGGCCAGCTCACCCAAGGTGACCGGCTACGCCCTCGATACCGATGCTCTGGCCAAGGGCAACAAGGTTTATCACGTTCCCATCGCCCTTGCCTTGGAGATCGCGGCCCAGGATTTCAAGGATCCAGCTGCCGGTCGCGTCAAGCTGATTCAGCGTTTGGAGGACAAGTCGAAGCAGCAGTCCTTTGAGTGAACCCATGTCGGTGATTGCCTTCATTTTGTTGGGGAGCGTGGTGCTGTTGCCAGCGGCCGGCTTGTTGGCGTTGCGTTGGGCGACGTCCACGGGTCAGTTCCGTTGCCCGGACAAGGCAGCCCTGCTGCCGTTCGATGAAGTTGAGCCTGTGGGATTGGAAACCGACCGCATTTTGGGAGGAAATCGTCGTTGAGCATGATCAATCAGTCGCAAACGCTGCGCGCCCTTCTGCCGGGTGATGCCCTCACCGGTGGCGGTATCGATGGCGGCAACAAGGCAGCGCTGGCGGAGATCGACGCATCCTGCCGGGTGCCCGTCCTTTTCTTTTTCCTGAGCGGTCTCGCTTGGCTTTTGGCCGGCACCGTTTTGGCGCTCGTGGCCAGCATCAAGCTCCATACCCCAGGTTTCCTGGCAGGATGGGAATGGCTGACCTTCTCCAATGTCCGCACGGCTCACCTGAACACCGTCATCTACGGATTCGCCTCTCAGATTTCTGTGGGTGTGACCATTTGGTTGATGTGCCGCTTGTGCCGTATCCCACTGGTGGCTCCGGGTCTCATCACCGTGGCCAACTTGTTTTACAACCTCGGTGTCACTGTGGGCGTGGGCGGGATTTTGTTGGGCGATTCCACCGCCATCGAGTGGTTGGAAATGCCGCGCTATGCGACCCCGATTTTGTTCATCAGTTATGCGCTGATCGCCGTTTGGACCTTGGTGACTTTTCGCCTGCGGGCCGAGCGTCATTTGTACGTCTCCCAGTGGTACCTCTTGGCTGCCGTGCTGTGGTTCCCGTGGCTTTACGGAACCGCGCAGGTGATGCTGCTCATTGAGCCCGTCCGCGGTGTGGTTCAGGCGGCCGTCAACTGGTGGTTCGCCCACAATGTGCTCGGACTGTGGTTCACCCCGATTGGTCTGGCCTCCATCTACTACTTCATTCCGAAGGTGATCGGCCGCCCGATTCACAGTTATTACCTGAGTGTCTTGGGTTTCTGGTCTTTGGCGCTGTTCTACAACTGGAACGGGATGCACCACCTGGTGGGAGGTCCGCTGCCCGCTTGGATGATCACCGTCAGCATCGTCGCCTCGGTCATGATGCTCATTCCGGTGATCACGGTGGCTATCAATCATCATTTCACGATGGTGGGTCATTTTGGGAAGCTGAAATACAGCCCCACCCTGCGATTCATGGTTTTCGGAGCGGTTTCCTACACCTTGGCCAGTCTTCAGGGTGTGGCCAGTGCGGTGCGCAGTGTGAGCGAGGTGACCCACTTCACCCACCACACCATCGCTCATGCGCATCTCGGCATGTACGCCTTCTTCACCATGGTGATGTTCGGCGCGATGTACTACATCCTGCCGCGGATCACTCAGAGGGAATGGCCTTCAACCGGCCTGATTTCGCTCCACTTCTGGGGCGTTGCCTTGGGCATCGTGCTGTATGTCGTCCCGATGAGCATCATGGGTTTCATTCAAGGAACGATGCTCAATGACGCCGCCGTTCGCTTCCTCGATGTCGTGCAATTCACCCTGCCGTGGCTGAAGCTACGGACTCTCGCGGGTCTGTTGTTGGCGGCCGGTCATGTCGCCTTTGTCCTCAACGTGGGCTGGTTGCTCGTTCGGATGTTTGAGCCCTACCGCAAGCCGGTGGTGCGTATCTTGACGGGCGAGGCTGAAACGGTTGCCGCAGGAAAATAACCATGAGTTACGGACCGCTACTTTTCCTGGGAATCCTTTTCACTCTGGCCACAAGCTGGGTGGGATTGGTTCTCATGCCCCATCGACAACTGGGTGCCGTGGGTCAACACACCGACACCAACACGGCCGCCATTTATCCGGCAGCTCGTGCGGGCGAGGCTCAGCAGGGTGCTGAACACTACCGCTCCTTGGGATGCGTCTACTGCCACACGCAGCAGGTGCGGCCTGAAGGCTATGGCTCAGACATTGAGCGCGGATGGGGCCGTC
>CANHYD010000097.1 GCA_947464705.1 Verrucomicrobiota bacterium
GACGAGGTCATCGCCGAGCTGCCCTTCTACCGTCCGCCGCAAGACAGCGCCGAGGTTCAATACCTGCTGGACCGGCGCAAGGATCTGCACGGCTTCAACCCGATTCGGATCGATCGCGCCCAAAAACTGGTCACCCCGCTGCACACCGACGACGGTTTGCGCAACGTGGTCCAGGCAACGGCTCTGTCTTCAGCCTCCACGACCAAGGCGTATGTGCTGCTGCTAGGCTCGCTGCTCCGTGACAAGAACGTCGGCAAGTTCATCGTGCCCATCGTGCCCGATGAAGCGCGCACCTTCGGCATGGAGGGCCTCTTCGGTCAGGTGGGCATCTACAGCTCCCGCGGCCAGCTCTACAATCCGGGCACCAAGACCGAGGACAACGCCAACACGCCCTACATCGAAAAGAAGGACGGCCAACTGTTGGAAGAAGGCATCAACGAAGCCGGCTCCATGGCCGACTTCATCGCCGCCGGCACAGCCAATGTCACCTACGGTGTGCCGACCATCCCCTTCTACATCTACTACTCGATGTTCGGGTTTCAGCGGGTGGGCGATCAGGTTTGGCTGGCGGGCGACTCGCGCTGCCGCGGATTCATGATTGGCGCCACGTCGGGCCGAACGACCCTCAACGGCGAGGGACTCCAGCATCAGGACGCCCACAGTCACTTGGTCGCCACCTCGGTTCCCAACCTGTACTCCTATGAGCCAGCCTTCGGCTACGAACTGGCGGTCATCGTCTGCGATGGCATGAAGCGGATGTATGCCGATGGCGAAGATGTCTTCTACTACATCTCCGTCCACAATGAGGACTACGCCCACCCGCCGATCCCCACCGATCCGGGCGTCGTGGAGGGCATTCTCAAGGGCATGTACCGGTTCAAGCCGGGCAAGGCAGGATTGAAGCACAAGGTCCAGTTGCTCGGTTCAGGAGCCATTCTGCAACAGGCACTCAAGGCTCAGGAGCTTCTGGAAGCCTACGGAGTCAGCGCGGACGTGTGGAGCGTGACCAGCTTCAAGCGGCTCCGCTCCGAAGCACAGGAGGCCAAGCGGTGGAACATGCTCCACCCGACGGAAACACCCCGAAAGAGCTACCTCGAGCAGACGGTCGAAGGGCAGTCCGGCCCATGGGTCGCCGTCAGCGACAACCTCAAGCTGGTGGCCGACCAGATCGCTCCGTGGATTCCGGGTGGCCTCATGACACTGGGCTGCGACGGCTTCGGCCGCAGCGAAGTCCGACCGGTTCTCCGACGCTTCTTCGAGATCGACGGCGAATGCACCGCCATCGCCTGCCTCTATAAATTGGCCTCGGAAGGAGCCTTGCCCAAGAGTGTGGTGGCAGAAGCCATCCAGAAACTCGGAGTGGATCCAGAAAAGCGCTACGGCGTCTGCGTCTGATGCACCGGCGGCCACCGCCGCCGGTGGCCGGCCTGCCTCCTGTTTCGCTCAATCACTGCTCTCAAGCCACTGCATCGCCCTCGGTGCGGTGGCTTTGTCCGAACTGTTCGGGGCCAGACGGATCAGTCCAACTTGGACCAGCCTACCCGTTTATTTTTCTGCAAATTCGAAGGCAACAAAAAACCCCGCCAATGGCGGGGTTTTTGTTGAAGGCAACGCTGAGAGTCGGTCAGCGGAGACCACCGGCTGGGGGCGGGGTGAGCAAAATGAATTCGCCCCGGCGATTCTTGCCCCAAGCCGCCTCGTCGTGACCGAGCTCAGCGGGCTTGTCTTCGCCAAAGCTGCGGGTGACGACGCGATCAGCACCAATGCCGAGGCCGATCAAAGCATCTCGGGCCGACAAGGCACGACGCTCGCCCAGAGAGCGGTTGTACTCTTCGGTGCCGCGCTCGTCGCAATGACCCTCGATGGCCACCTTGTTGTCGGAATGGGCCTTGAGGTAGGCAGCCACGGACTGGAGGTTGGCCTTGCCTTCGGCCTTCACCACGGACTTGTCGTAGTCGAAATAAACCGTGTTGGCCTTGAACTGCTCGCGATCGGCGAGCATGCCCTCGATTTCTTCACGCGAGGGCTGACCGCTCGGACCATCCGGATTATTGACTCCGGCGACATCCGCACCGTTGGCACCCGAGCCATCGGGAGTCAGCGGGCGCGCCGCAGGCAAAATAGGCTGTCCCTTGCCCAGGCCCGAAGAGGCTCCCGGGGTTCCCGAATATCCCGGCAACGGCGTGTAGTTCTTCTGTCCCTTTTTGCATCCGGCAGCGAGGGAAAGGATCAGCACGAGGGCGAGAGAACCCAATTTGGAGAACGGCTTCATTGGTGTATTGAAAAAAGCTGGAATCTGGAGGTCTGGACGTGAGTTGGCGGGCCGGGCTCAACGACTCCAGCTAGGCTGGGAGCTACTGCCTGCTACTTGCGCGATATCCTTGACGTGGCCCGTCGGCCAGTCAAGCAGCGACAGTTTACGCGGACCAAACTTGCTGGTCCGACGTGCAAAAACCAAGGTTCTGGAATTGGGAGCCCAAGAAGGATCCTCCCCTTCGGTGATCACCTTCGCATCGCCACCGGCGGCCGGAACGATGCAAATGTCGAAATAATCACCCCGCGAACGGGTGAATGCGATCCACTTGCCGTCCGGGGACCAATCGGGCTCGGTGGTGTTGCGAACTCCGGCCGTGGTGAGACGCCGCATGGCGCCCCCCGAAGCGGCAACCGTGTACAATTGGGGAAAACCGCTTTCGCGGGACACCACACACAAGGTGGATCCATCGGGAGACCAACAAGGAGAGGATTCGTCGGCGGCCGTGGTCGTCAATCGACGGGGATTCCCACCCTCGGCGTCGCTCACCCACAAGTCCGGACTCCCGGCCTTGCTCAGGATCATGGCCAATTTGGATCCGTCGGGCGACGGAGCCGGGCTGATGTTCGAGCCGGAGAACCGCACGAGAGCCTTGCGACTGCCGGTGGTCAGATCCTGCGAATAAATGTCGGCATTGCCGGCACGGTAGCTGGTGTAAACCAGGGACTTGCGACCGGGCCGCCATGCCGGAGCCGCGACAATGTTCGCGTCAGCGGTCAATTGAACCGGATTGGCCCCATCGAAATCGCTCGCGTAAACCTCGCTGATGCGGTCTTTCTGAACCTTAAAGACCAACTTGGTGCGAGAAACACCCTTCCGACCGGTGATGGCCTGGACCACATCGTCGGCCAGCGCATGGGCCTGAGCCCTGGAAGAGCCGCCCGGATAAGATCGATTGAACAGGGTGGCCTTGTTGTTCACGTCGGCCAGCACTCCCTCCAGCGCTGCGCCCGACTTGCCATTCACCGTGTACTGGGCCTGGGCTGGGGCCACCAGATCGAATCCGGCGACGTACAGGTCGAACTCGAGGACGGTCTTGGCGTCGCCGGAGAAACCGGTGAGGTGGATGGGTACAGCACGGCTCGTGACGTCACTGACGACCACTTCGGCCGCGGAGGCATTCAGGGTAATTCCCAGAGTCAGGAGGAGGGCGATGAATGGATGACGGGGCATATCGAAAATTGGACCTGCGGTTTGGATCGGGGTTCGATGTCTAGGTGGGAGATGCAGCGGAAAGATCGAAGCGGATGGTGATTCGGCGCTCCGAGTCAGTCGTTCCATCCGGCAGCGGGCGAAGGTCGCGGTTGCGATCCAGCACCTCGCGGACTGAGTCGTCCAAGGCGCGGATTCCCGAGGGTTTGACCAACTTGAAGGCCGACACCCGGCCGTTGCGTTGGACGGTGATCTCCACCTCCACCTCGCCGTGATCCACGTTGAGAGTCGTTGGCTTCTTCCAGCGCAGTTTATAGAAGGCCATCAGGTAGGATCCGTAAGGAGCATAGGCGGCCCCTCCCGGCCCGGGCATCTCGAACGAGGTGGATCCGGACAAATTCTTTCCCAGATTTGAGGCAACCCCCCGAACAGCGTCGGCTCGGGCCTGCTGGGCCCGATTCCAAGCCTCTCGAGCGGCTGCCACGCGCGCCTGACGCTCCCGAGCCTCGCGAGCCTCTTGGGCGGCGGCCGCGGCAGCGGAGTCGTTGCGGTCGGCTTCGACATCCTTCTTGGAGCGCTTCTTGGGGGCCTCGGCCAGCTGAAAGTCCGTCTTGGAGGACTTCAGCTTCTTGGTGGACAGGCTGGGATCCACGTCCTGGGCCTTGGGGGCGTTGGGTGCACTGCGCTGAAGCTCGGTGGCCAGGTTTTTCTTGGGTGGCTCCGGAGACGGTGGCTCCACCTTGGCAGGCTCTGGAGGCGGAGGCTGGGGCTGTGCCTTCGGAGGTTCGGGCTGAGCCGGCTCCGGCGGGGCTTGGGCCGGCGGCGCAGGCGGCTGCGGACTGGACTTGGGCGGCTGGGCATCCGGATTGCCGCCTCCAATGGTGTTGCCATCGGTGAGGCGCAAATTGTCCGGAATGATCTCCAGAATAGGACTGGGAGCATCTTGGACCGTGCGCGAAGACAAGGTCGGGGCGAACAACAAAACTCCCACGGCCGCGGCATGGATGCCCGCGGAAGTGAGGAGGTATCGGGTGTTCGAAGGGATCATCGCCGCTTGGGGAGCTGGGTTCCGATGCGGTAGCGGGTCAGCCCATTGCGACCAGCGATGTCGAGCAGGCTGACCAACACCTGAGAAGGGGCAGATCCCTCGACCCGCAGTACGAGCACTAGACTCGGATTCTGACGGTAGGCCTTCAAGAGTTCGCTCTCCAACTCGCGCTCGCTGAGCACCCGGGTGCCGGTGCGTGAAAACGTGTAGCGACCCTCCGCCAAACCGCTCACGGTGGCCTCATTGTTGGTATCGGGCCGGGTGCGGGCATCGCCCCCCACCGGCAGCTTCATACTGATACCCGGTTCCAGAGCCGGCGTAGTGATGATGAAGATGATCAGCAGCACGAACGCCAGGTCCAGCAACGGGGTGACGTTGATCTCGTTGAGCGTCACCAGCGAATTGCGTTGGGAAAAACGGCGCATGGTTATTCGAAGATCCGGAGGCCTGAGAATTGGACCAGGATGAAACCAGCCAGGGCCAGCAGAAGGATCGCTGCCATGGCATAGATCCATTTCATCGAGATGTTTTTTGCACCCAACGGATCCAATCGCTCATTGATGGAGCGATGCAGCCTCCGGTTGCACTTCAAACACCGGGGCTCGGAACGCGCGTTGGTGGTCCCGCAGTCGCGGCAGACCACGAAGAGGTGACCTCGGCACTGCTCGCAACGCTGCAAACCCGCCGGATTCGGATGAGTGCATTTTGCACAGACCACAGGCTCGGTGGAGACTGGGGAATGGCCGTGGGAATGCTCCAAAGAACCCGAGGATCGCCCCTCAGGTCGAGACGTCTCGTGGTGGCCAACCTCATGATGGGTTTTGCGGTGCAATCGGCCTCGACAGGAGGTGCAGTGCATCAGCACCCGGGCATTGCGCTTCTGGCACTTCGGGCAGTCGACATGAAGTCCCTCGCCACATCGCTCGCAACGCTCGAGATCGATCGGGTTCAGGTGCTCGCACTTGCAGCACAAAGTCCCCTTGCCCATCGGGCCCGAGGGGGTGCCATCCCAACGCGAGGAAGAGAGCACCTCGTCCGGCTCAGAACCCAGCAACCCGGACAGCACCCCTCTTTGGAGCGAGTGACCGCATTTCCGGCATTGCGAGAGAACCCGTTCATTGGTCGACGAACACGCCGAACAGGTCACGAAGAGGGGCCGCGAACAATACTTGCACGATGGCCGGTCGGCCGGATTCAGACGGTCACAGTCCGGGCACAAGACTCCCCGACTCGACCGCGGAATTTCCGGGGTCGAGTGATGAGAGGGCTGGGGAACCGGGTCACTCATCGTCGGGCAAGAACTCGGTCTCCATCTTGGAAGCCAGAGTCTGGGCGAAATTATCCAATTCTACGGTCAACACGCGCAGCGTGTGTACCAGGTAGTTGTAACCGAACATCGAGGGAATGGCCACGAGCAACCCAGCGACGGTGGTCACCAACGCGGCCGCCACGCCAGGAGCCATGGCCGTCAGGTCAGCGCGCCCCGCCTTGGCGATGCCTCCGAAGGTATCCATGACGCCCCAGACCGTGCCCAACAGCCCCATGAAGGGCCCCCCGCTGACCGCGATGGCCAAGAGGATCAGGCCGGATTCCAGGCGGAGCGACTCACGGGCTACCGCACCCTCCACCTGTCGTTTGACATGCTCGATGCTCTTGATCGACAGGCGGGTCCGCCTCGATCCATCGGGAAGGCGCAGACGGGCCTCGAGGTCGTTGCATCCATCCGTATACACAGAAAACATGGGACACCCCTCAACGGGCAATCGCCGGTCGAAAATCCCCAAAACCCCCTCCTGTTGGCGGAATTCAGCCTCGAAAAACCCGTTGTACTTGGCAGCGCGCCGCATCTGGAAAAACTTCTGGATCATCATCGACCAAGCGCCGATGGAGAGAATGCCCAGAATCACGATGATCACCTTGGCCTCGGGCGTGGCCTTGTTCCAGATGAAGCCGAGGTCGGTGCCCCCCTGAGCGGCGGCGAGAATCCCGAGTGAGATGATCATGAGTTCGGTTCGGTCGATCGTTTTGTCGTCGGCCCGCCAAAAATGACGAACCCGAGCGGAAAACCAATGCAACGAGTTTCCACTTTTTTCCTCCATGCCGCAATCCTGCCGCGGGCAGAAAGACAAAAAACAGGCCGCGGCTAATTCAAGGCCCTGGGTCCTGGGTCCACGTCCGAGGGGAGTCCATGTCGACCGATCGCTTCAATGGGCCGCCCCGCAATTGCCGGCGACAACAATCGCCGCTTTAGTAAGCCTGAGTCCGAAACGGGATTTAGATCCATGAAATTGACACCTGCACTCCTCCGCTGGCGAAGCCTGGTCTTCCATGCACGGCATCACCTGAGTGTCGTGCTGGCGGCGGCGGTGGCGGCGGCCGTGCTGATCGGCGCCCTGACCGTTGGGGATTCGGTGCGGGAAACCCTCCGCCGTCGAGCACTGGACCGCATCGGAAACGCAGGGTTCCTGCTGGATGGTGGCGACCGGTTCTTCAGAGCCCGCCCCGGCGGACCGGCCGGAGTCGGGCAGACCAATGTCATGGGCACCTTCGCCCTCAGGCTGCCCGGAGTGGTCTCGCGGCAAGACGGCACCGCGCGCGCTAATCAAGTCCGCGTCCACGGCGTCACGCGAGCATTCTGGATCCTCGGCCCTCGCCTGTGTTCCTTCCCGTTGGAGGACGGCAACGACGACGGCGTGGCCGTGAATGCGGCCTTGGCTCGACAACTCTCCATTCGGGTCGGTGACGGGTTGGTGCTGCGGATCCACAAACCATCAGCACTGTCGCAGGACGCCGTCATCTCGCCCCGAGAGGGATCCAGCATTGCCCTACGGGTCCGGGTGACGCGCATTTTGACGGCCGAAGAATGGGGAGACTTTTCACCGGAGGCGGGCTCCCTGCCCCCATTTAACCTCTTCCTTCATCACGCAACCCTCGCCAAGGCGGCCGGTCTGGAAGACCGAGCCAACCTTGCCCTGCTGGGAAACTCGGCAGACATCCTCACCCCGGATCGCCTGTCATCCATGGTCGAAAAGGGATTCAGCCTCGCCGATGCCGAACTCGAAGTCCGACCGATTGCGCTGCCGACTCAAACCACCCATGCAGCGCTGGCACAGGTGGAACTGGTCAGTCGCCGTATCTTCCTCGATCCGGTGGTCACCCGAACCCTGGATCGCCAGCCTCCGGAGCTCCCCAAGCCGGTTCCGATCCTGACCTACTTGGCCAATGCCATCGAAGCCGGAGCCGCATCGGCCCCCTACTCGATGGTCACGGCCGCCGGCCCCCCATTCACCCCAGAGGCCATGGCCGATGACGAGATTCTGATCAATTCCTGGCTGGCCGAGGACCTGGCCGTCCAACCCGGAGATTGGGTCTCGCTGCTGTCCTATCGGGTGGATACGGGGTCTCGTCTGTTGGAAGAAACCAATCGGTTTCGCGTGCGGGCCATCATTCCCTTACAGGGGCTCCACGCCGACCGATCGCTGATGCCGGAGTTTCCCGGACTGGCCAAAGCGGAGAGTACTCAGGATTGGGATGCAGGCTTCGAATTGACGCGGCAAATTCGGGACAAAGACGAAGCCTAC
>CANHYD010000098.1 GCA_947464705.1 Verrucomicrobiota bacterium
AATGTCGCCCAAAGAGCCCCGGAGGTGTTCAGGCAAGACTGAGTGTGTCGAAGGACTCTGGAATGTAGCCCAAAGAGCCTCTGGGGTAGGGACCGATCTCCGAGCGGTCCGGCTCTGTGGACATGGCGCTTTCGGAGAAATCGCCCTACCTCGGAGATGCGCGGGCAAGGCTGAGTTTTCGGAAGGACTCTGGAATGTCGCCCCAAGGGCCTCTCAGCGTCTTCTTCCGCAAGCGCGTTGTTGGCCGCTCGTTGTGGGCCTTCAATCGGCCCTCACCGCGGCTAGCGAAAGAATCCGCTATGCCATCCCTATCCTCCCAATTGCATCGTCCGGGCCTGAGTCGTCGTCGGGGAGGAGTCCGATTCTCCCGATTGCCGTCGGCGCAGTGCGAGGTCAGGCTGAACGACGTGAAGCGATTGTTCGCGCTGCTGTTGTGTGTGTGGTGGGTAGGTTGCGGTGCCCAACCGCCGGCCTCGGTTCGGGTTGAGCCGACGGCACAGACCCCGTCCAACCAGGCGGCGGTCGCGGCCCGCTCGTCCGCTGCGTCTCCGGTCACCGCGAGCGGAGCGGTTGAAACCGAGCCGGTATTCCACCTGGCCACCGCTCAGGTGAATCTGCCTCAGGTGAAGTTGTGGATCGGCTCCCGCGAAATCGTCTCGGCGGTGTGCCATACGGTGCCGCAAATTGCCACGGGGTTGATGCACCGCACCGGGATCGGTCCCGAGGAGACCATGATCTTCATCTTTGCCGGACCGCGCGAACGCTCCTTCTACATGAAGAATGTGCCCTTCGACATCGATGTGGCCTACATCGACAGCGAGGGGGTGATTCAGGAGATCGTTCGCCTCAAGGCCAACGATGCCCAAGGGGTTCCCTCCAAATCCTCCCGCATCCAGTTTGTGCTGGAGGCTGCTCCGGAATACTTCACCCGCCATGGCTTCGGTCCCGGCACCCTGATCACCACCGAGCGGGGCGCTCTCGCCGAGGTTCTGGGTCCGATCGCTCAACTGAACTGAGCCCCGACCCGTCCATCTGAAAACCCATCCATGAGGATCGCTCTCGCTCAGTTGAACACCACCGTCGGGGACATCGCCGGCAACGAGCGGCTTGTCTTGGAGGCCTATCGTCGCGGCGTCGAGGCCCAGGCGAAGTTGGTCCTGACCCCCGAATTGTCTCTCACGGGCTATCCGCCCCGGGATTTGCTCCTGAGGGAATCCTTCATCCAGGCCAATCAGGCGGCCCTGGAACGCTTGGCCGGGGTCGTGGGCGAGGTCGGGTTGATCGTTGGCTTTGTCGGTGAGAATCCGCTGCGACCCGGACGTCCACTCACCAATGCGGCGGCGCTGCTGCACCGGGGTCGCGTGGTGGCCATCCGCACCAAGACGCTGCTGCCGACCTACGATGTCTTCGACGAAGACCGCTACTTCGAGCCCGCCTCGGAAAACGCGGTGATCCACTGGGAAGGCTGTCGTTTGGGGCTGACCATTTGCGAAGACATTTGGAATGACTCTGAATTCGGGGTTCAGCGGCGTTACCGTCCGGATCCCGCCGCCGCCTTGGTTGCTTCGGGTGCCGAGATCCTCATCAACCTGAGCGCCTCGCCGTGGCAACTCGGCAAGGAGCAGCGCCGCTGCGCCCTGCTGCGTTCGCTGGCCCGTCGTCATCAGGTGCCTGTCGTGTATTGCAACCTGGTCGGCGGCAACGATGAGCTGGTCTTCGACGGGCGCAGCCTGGCCTTCAATGCCGAGGGCGGATGCCTCGGCGAGGCAGCTCACTTTGCCTCGGATTTTCTGCTCGTGGACACCGAGGCGGTGGGCGATCGCCCTCTGGCTCCCGTCGCCGACGAGGCCCTGCTGCACGATGCGCTGGTGCTCGGGATGCGTGATTATGTCGGCAAATGCGGTTTCCGCTCGGTGGTCTTGGGGCTGTCCGGAGGCATCGATTCCGCCCTGGTCGCCGCCTTGGCTGTGGACGCCCTGGGCGCAGAGAATGTTCGGGGGCTGGCCTTACCCACCCAATTCTCCAGTGCCGGAAGCATCGACGATGCTCGCTCTCTGGCGGAGAACTTGGGGATCCGTTTCGACGTGGTGCCCATCCAAGGCACCTTCGAGGCCCTGAAGCGCCAAATGGAACCGCTCTTCGAAGGTCGCCCGGAAGACACGACCGAGGAGAACCTGCAGGCGCGGATTCGCGGGGTGACCCTCATGGCCATGTCCAACAAGTTCGGTTCGCTGCTCCTGACCACGGGCAACAAGAGCGAATTGGCCGTCGGCTACTGCACCCTTTACGGCGACATGTGCGGGGGTTTGGCCGTCATCAGCGATTTGCCCAAGACTTGGGTGTACCGGGTGTCTCGGTGGATAAACCGGGATCGGGAAATCATTCCCCCCTCTTCGATCACCAAGGCGCCGAGTGCCGAACTCCGGCCCAATCAGACCGACCAGGACAGCCTGCCTCCGTATGACGTCTTGGATGCCATCCTCGAGGCCTATGTGGTGGAGGACCGCCCGGCAGCCGAAATCATCGCCGCCGGCTTCAGCGAGGCGGATGTGCGCCGGGTCGTTCGATTGATCGACCTGTCGGAGTACAAACGGCGTCAGGCAGCTCCCGGCCTCAAGGTCACTTCCCGCGCGTTCGGAGTCGGTCGGCGCCAACCCGTGGCCCAGCGCTGGCGCGAGATCTAAGCACTGGGCCCCGGAGGGAGGAGGTTTCCTTGGGTATCACTGCAACCGGGGCGCATGTCTTCAAAGTCGCTCCAAACTGGAACCGCGTTGGCTAATTACTAAACCAGTGGTTCACGCGGGTTATACAGTATAAATTACTGTTTTTATTCGTTGTTTTTGTTGCTAAGGGACTTCACGGCCACGCGTTATCCGGGTGAAATAACCGGTACCCGCTATGAACCCGTCCAGCACCTCCAACCAGACCAATGAACGGGTCGAGTGGGTGCGGGCATCCATGGAGCGTCATGAGGCGGAGTTGCTGCGGTATGCGCTGTCGCTGGTGGGGGATTTGCCTTCGGCTGAAGACTTGGTCCAAGACGCCTTCTTCAAACTCTGCAAGCAGGAGCCCGAATCGTTGCGGGGACGACTAGTGCCGTGGCTGTTCACGGTGGTCCGCAATCAGGCCCTGGACCGTCATCGCCGCGAATCCCGCTGGCCCCGCGCCGCGGAGGCCGAGGCTTCCCAGGTGGCCGGGAACTCCCCCACGCCATCGGCCTCGGCTCAGGCGCGGGACGATGTCCGCAACTTGATGTCCCTGCTCACCGCGCTGCCCCCCAATCAGCGGGAGGTGGTTCGCCTTAAGTTTCAGAACCAGCTCAGCTACCGGGAGATTTCTCACCTGACCCGTCTGAGCGAGACTAATGTCGGGTTCCTCCTGCACACCGCCCTGAAGACTCTGCGCCAGCGCTTCGAGCGCTTGGACGCCGGGCCGGGTTTTTCTCAGGCCCGCTCCCCCCTTCACCCGTCATCCCCGCAATGAAATCCTCACCCTCTCCTGCGGACTGGACGCCCGATTCCCCGGAGTTGACCGCCTTTGCTCTCAAGGATGGCCCCTTTGATCCGTCGGTTCCCGGTTGGGCCGAGCGGCGGGCCGCCGCTGAACAGGCGGTCGCGCGCTCGGCTCCGTTGCGGGCGGAGATCGGCGAGATTCGACGTGTGGCCGATGACGTTGAGACGGACCTGAGCCGCGAGGCCATCCATCGCCTGAGCGCCGATCGTCGGGAGGCCGTCTTGGCCTATGCCCGCAATCCTGGGCGCGGTCTTCCCCGGCGATCTTCCGCAGGTTCGTCTCCGGAGGCCGACTCGGGCTGGCACCGTCTCTGGTCTAGGGTCACCCGCCCGGCCATGGGATACAGTCTGGCTGCGGCGACAGCGCTCAGCATTGGTCTGGCCCTCTGGAGCGCCTGGCCTTCGGCATCCCGGCCTTCCCCAGCGGTGGCTGTTCGTTCCGGGGCGTCGAACGCGCCCGCCGAAGCTTCTCCGTCGATTTCCGCAGACCGATCAACGCCAACGCCAATGCCAACGTCGGCGTCGGCGTCGGATACCCCCTTCATCGCTCAACCCCAGGAGGAAACCTTGCGAGGAGAGCCTCAGTTGGCATGGGGCAGCCCTGGCCGATTGCCCGGTCCGTCTGCCGCATCGACTGCGACGGTCACGTCGGCCACGTTGGCCACGTCGCCATTGCCCGGTTCGCCCGCCTCGGTGGCTGGGCTCAACCAGTACGGATTGGTGGCGCCGGTCGATTCGGCGGATGCGCTTGCGGGTCCAGCCTCGGCTGCTGCGTTCCCGACCGCTATCCCGACGGCCGCCCCTGCCGTCGCCCCTGCCGCCGCCCCTGCCGCTGATTTGGCCCGAAAGTCCCGGGGCCTTCAGGCCGCCCCGGTTACCCCTACCGCTCAGGCCAAGACGTCCATGCCTCGCCCTCGGGCCCAGACCACCCGGGAAATTCCATTCCAGTCGGCGGCGACCGCGCCCCGATCCACCTTCCCGCTGAAGCCGGGCAACACCAGTTACCCCCAGATCCGCAAGGCGCTCCAAGAAGGTCAGCTTCCTTCACCCGATGCGGTGAGGCTCGAGGAATTGCTCAACTACTTTTCCTACGACTACCCCGCGCCCTCCGGATCGGATCCTGTCTCCGCTCAGGTCGAAGTGGCCGACTCGCCGTGGAGTCCGGACCACCGTCTGGTGAAGATCGGTCTCCAAGCCCGACCGGCACAGACGGCGGGGCGTCCTCGGGCCAACCTGGTGGTGCTGGTCGGGCTCAGTCCCGGCTCCTCAGCCCGCCTGTCCTGGGCTCAACGAAGCTTGCAGGCCCTCATCGAGGCGCTGGATGGCCGGGATTCGTTGGCCTTGCTCATCGATGGACCCCAGGGCCGACTGATCCTCCCGCCGACCGCCGCTGCCGATCGGGCCAGTCTGATTCGAGGGGTACGCGCCTTGCGGGCCGAAGGGGCTCCCCGGGGGTTGGAGGGCCTGCGTAGGGCCTACGCACTGGCCGACCAACATCATGTTCCCGGGGGCATCAATCGGGTGGTCTGGATTGTGGATGGAGAATTCTCCGCCGAGGCCGGCACCCGGGAGGCGCTGGCGACGCTCATCCGTGAGCAAACCGATTGGGGGGTCTTCCTCAGTGTGATGGGTCTGGGGTCTGAAGTGCCTCCGGAATCGTCCGAGGCTCCCTGGATGCCCACGCCAGCAGGGGGGGCCTACGCCTCCGCGGCGACCCCGTCGGAGGCTCAGGCGGTGCTGAGACGTGAGTTGCAGCCCACTCCGGCCGCAGTGGCCGAAAACGTGACGGTGGATGTCCGGTTCAATCCGGCCCGCGTCGATCAATGGCGATTGCTCAGTCAAGAAAGCCAGGCATCGGCGGCGGCTCCCAACCCCTCACCGCCCCATTCTGGCGCTCAGATGGAGGCAGGCCGGTCGGTCACCGCGTTGTACGAGATCGTCCCCACCCGTGCAACCGATGGGCCGCGGGCAGGTTCCGGGCCCGAATCGGTGGGTCCTTCGGGCGGCCCGAGTGATTTGCTCAGCCTGGAGGTGGGATACCGTTCCCCCACGAACGGGCGGCCCCAAGACCCGGCCCAGAGCAGCCCCCCCCGGAGTCTTCAGGTGGGTGTCCCGGATGTCCGCCGGAGTTCCGACGCGGCGACGGCCGACTACAAATTCGCCGCCGCCGTGGTCGGCTATGGACTGATGTTGCGCGATTCCCCCTTCAAGGGCGATCTGACCTGGGAGAAGGTTCAGATTTTGGCGGAAGAAGGCCAAGGGCCGGATCGCGAGGGATACCGCGCGGAGTTCTTGCAACTGGTGCGTCAAGCCCGGGCGTTGCAAGATGGAGCCGTGGTCAATCGAAGGCCCAAGGAGTAAAGCCCCGAGGCCCAAAGTGCCTCGGCGTAAAGCCCAGTAACCGGGAGCCGGACTCCACATCAGAGATCCCGCTGGGATCGCTCCGGAGTTGGCTCGCCATCGGGTTTGCTCAGAGTCCGTCTTTGAAGGTCTTCAGCTGGTCCCGGACCTTTCGGAAGGCAGGATCTTTGCGGGCCGCGGCCAAATCGGGGTCTTTGAGCATCCAATCGAAGTCCCGGTATCCGGCTTCCATGGCTCGCAGCAGTTCGTCAATGGCGGGTTCGAGCTCACCGGCCAAGCACAGGCTGCAGGCCAGATTGAAGAGCACCTCTGGATCGCCCGGACGGAGCGATTTGAGTTGGTGGTCCACCCGCAGGCCATCGTTGATGCGCCCGCGTCGGGTGTAGTCATCGGCCAAGAGTTGGAGCGCTTCGACGTACTGGGGATCTTTTCCGACCAACCCTTCAAGGAAGCCGATCTCCACGTCGAGATCCCGGGTTTCCCGCTTGCCCATCTTCTGTTGTTTGGCCTGCGACATCTGGCTCCAATCTCGAAAGCCACTCCTCATCCGTCAAGCGGCAGTCACAGGAAAGACCGGTGATCAGGAATCTGGTGGCGATCTACGGTTGCCGCCCTGGGAGTCCTGTCGGAACCTCCGGCCGTATGTCCGAGGAATGGTTTGATGTGGTCGATGAGCAAAACCAGGTCATCAGCAAGGCGCCCCGTAGCGAGGTGCATCGCCTGAAGCTGCGTCATCGGGCGGTCCATGTGCTGGTCTTCAATCAACGGGGCGAGTTGTTCCTTCAGCAGCGGGCACTCTGGAAGGACGATTTTCCCGGAGTCTGGGATTCCTCCTCGTCGGGACACGTCAGCGCTGGCGATGGCATGGATGACACCTCGATTCGGGAAGTCGCCGAGGAGCTGGGGGTCGAACTGTCCGAGCCACCGCGCAGGATCTTCGAACTGGAGGCCACCGAGGCCACCGGCTGGGAGTTCTGTGGCGTGTACCGGGCCGATCACGAGGGACCCTTCGTGCTTCAGCCCTCGGAGATCCGCGGGGGCGGATGGTTCACGCTGGAGGCGGTCGAGGAGTGGGTGGCACGGCGTCCGGAAGACTTTGCCAGCGCCTTCCGCGTGATCTGGCACCGACTGCAAGCGACGAAGTCTTCGACCTTGACCTAGGTTTTTTAGGAGTTCGGTGTAGGGTGCTTTCACACCATGAAGTCGAATTCCCGCGGGGTCTTCTGGACCATCCTCGCCTCGTTCTTCGTCTCAGGCCTCGCCGGCCTGCTCTATCAAGTTGTCTGGACGAGGTATCTGGCCCTTTTCCTCGGAAGCACCAGCTACGCGGTGGTCGCGGTTCTCGCCGCCTTCATGGGCGGATTAGCCGCGGGCAACGCCCTGTTGGGCACGCGGGCCGATTCGCTCCGGAGACCGCTGTTCTTCTATGCCTGTCTGGAGGCCGGGATCGGACTCTTTGCAGTGTTTTTCCCCTGGTATTTCGAGACCGTCCGACAGGGTTTCCTGTCGGTCATCCGCACGGTCCATCCCGAGGGGACTCCGCGCCTGGCCCTGCAGTTCGGCTTCGCCGTGCTCATCATCCTCCTGCCGACCGTGCTGATGGGTGCGACGCTCCCGGTGCTCACCAAATACGTCACCCGTTCACTTTCGGAGCTCCGTGGCCGGGTGGCGGCGCTCTACTCGATCAACAGTGCGGGCGCAGTCGCTGGCATTCTGCTGGCCGACTGGTGGTGGATTCCCGCGCTGGGCCTCGAGGCGGTGGTGCAGTTGGGCGCGACGCTGAGCCTCGGCATCGCCTTGGTCGCGTACGTCTTAAGTTCCCGCAGCGGCGAGGGCCTCGATGAGCCAGTTCAGCCGGTTGCACGTTCCGTGACCGACGAGTCCTTCACGCCCTTGGAGTGCCGGGTGGCGCTGGTGGCCGCCGGCCTGTCCGGCTTCGTGGCCATGCTCTATGAGGTGGCTTGGACCCGCCTATTGGCCTTGGCGCTCGGGTCCAGCACCCACGCCTACTCGCTGATGCTGGCCACGTTCATCAGTGGTATCGCCGTCGGCAGCGCACTGGTGTCCGCCTGGCGCCGGCGCTACGACACGCTCGTCGCCTTCGCTGTCGCCGAATGGGCGCTGGCCGGCACGCTGTTGGTCTCGATGTTTTTCTACGACCTCATTCCGT
>CANHYD010000099.1 GCA_947464705.1 Verrucomicrobiota bacterium
ACCCGGGTACCAATTGTTGAGCACTTCATGATCATCCCACTGAGCGAACATGGGGACGCGGGCATTGAAGCGTCGCACGTGGGAATCCAGCAGGTTGTAGCGGTAGTTCCCGCGAAACTCACCCAAGGTCTCGGCCACCTTGGACTTCTCTTCGGTCACCCGGTTTTTCCAAACAGTGCCATCGGGCAACCGCAGTTCCGGCACCAAGGGATTGTCCGCATAAATGGTGTCCCCGCTGTGGATAAAAAATTGAGGATCCTCAGCCAGCATGGACTGGTAGGTGCGCAAGCCACCGCGACTCTCGTCGATGCCATAGCCCTGGCCGCAAGTATCCCCGGACCAGACAAAATGAACGGCCAAGTCGCCGGATTTGCCGGAGTTTGTGCTGGCCGTCACCAGAGAACCGACCTCCCAGTCACCGGTGACGCCCTGCCGATTCTCAAAACAAACGCGGTAGAAGATCCGCCGGCCCGGCGGGAGATCCCGCAATAGGAGTTTGGCTGTGTGATCGGAGTCCAGCCCGGCGACCGGCCCTACTCGATGTTGCCGGGTGCGGAACAATTCGTCCTCCGACCATTCCACCACCATACGGGCCGCCTGATCGCAACGGCTCCAAATCACTGCCGAAGAAGCCTCCACATCCCCGCTGGCAACCCCGTGGGTCACCCGTGGCCGACCGCCGACATGGATAGACGGCATCGAAGCTATCCAACGGGCCGCCGCGGATGCCCCGACGGCCGGAGATCCCATGGCCGCCAAGGCCAATCCAAAACCCCTCCGAGAGATCATCGCCATGATTCGGATGGGACGGCAGTGCTCCCTCGGATGCAAGATTCGGCCGAGCCTCTCCGTTTAAAATCACCAATAAGCCACCTTACTGACACCCAACGGTGCGTTGACCTCCGTGGGCCCGGTTCATACCGTCGCGGAGCTTTATGCACGTTCTCGTTTGCGACCCCATCTCCCCACGCGGCATCGCGTATTTCCAAGCGCGCCCTGAATTCAAGGTGACCGTCTTGTCCAAGCGACTCTCCGAGGCGGAATTGCTGCCCTTGCTGGCCGACGTGGAGGCTATTGTGGTCCGCTCCGAAACGAAGGTCACCAAGGCGGTGCTGGAGGCGGCCCCGAAACTCCGGGTCGTCGGGCGCGCGGGCGTGGGCGTTGACAACGTCGATGTCGCCACCGCCACCCAACGGGGCGTCGTGGTGATGAACACTCCGGCCGGCAACACGGTCACCACGGCCGAATTGACCTTCTTCATGCTGGGCGCGCTTGCCCGCAAGATCCCCGCTGCCCATGCCACCATGACCGCGGGCAAGTGGGACCGGAAGGCCTTCCAGGGCACGGAGATTCAAGGCAAGACCCTCGGTGTGCTGGGTATGGGGCGCATTGGTTCGGAGGTGGCCAAACGGGCGCTCGCTTTCGGAATGCGAGTGATCGCCTACGACCCCTTCCTCACCGAGGCCCGTGCCCGCCAGCTGGGAGTCGAACTCGTCGCCGACACCGACGCCATCTACCGCTCTTCCGATTTCATCACCGTCCACATGCCGGTGACGCCCGACACGCGGGGCATGATCAACTCGGAATCCATCGCCAAGATGAAGCCCGGCGTGCGGATCGTGAACTGTGCCCGTGGCGAGATCGTCAACGAGCCAGACCTGATTGCCGGACTCGAATCCGGGAAGGTGGCCGGGGCCGCTCTGGATGTCTTTGGCTCCGAACCGCTCGTATCCGACCACAAGCTGCGGACGCTCCCCAATGTGGTTCTCACCCCGCATTTGGGAGCCAGCACCGAAGAAGCCCAAGAGAAGTGCGGTCTGGAAGTCGCCGAGATCATCAGCGCCTTCCTGCTCACCGGCGAAGTTCGCAATGCGGTCAACCTGCCGGGCGTCGATGCCAAGGCCTTTGAACAAGTTCAACCCTATGTGGCGTTGGGCGAGAAGCTCGGCAGCCTCCTCAGCCAGTTGGCCCCTCCGGGTGTGGACCGTTTGTATGTCACCTTCGGCGGCAAGGCCCAGGACCTCCCGGCGACCGACCCGGTGACCCGCGCCATTCTCAAAGGTTACCTCAGCGCCAGCGGCACCGGCCCGAAGGACATCAACAACATCAACGTGCGCTCCATCGCGTCGAACCTCGGCCTGACCGTCGAGGAGAAAAAGTCCGATGAGCCGGTCACCTTCAATGAGTGGCTGCACGTCCAGTTGTTCCACGGCACCACCAAGGTGGGCAGCGCGGGTGGCACCTTTTTCGGATCGTCCCAGAATCCCCGGATCGTCCGAGTGTCGAGCACCCCGGTGGAAATCCCGACCTCGGGCACCATGCTCCTGCTCAACAACCAAGACCGCCCCGGCATGGTGGGCAAGCTTGGCAGCATCCTCGCCGACCACAATGTGAACATTGCCAGCATGAGCCTCGGGCGTGAGACCGAAGGCGGACTGGCTCTGACCGTGCTGGTCCTCGACAGCCGCCCGCCCAAGGCTTGCCTGGATCAGTTGGCGGCCGACCGGTCCATTTCCAACGTCCGCGTGGTGACCTTGTAACTCACCTTTCGGCCCAACGGCCTCTCAAAGACTCATCGGCCCGTGGCGCAAAAACGCTGCGGGCCGTCGTCTTTTCAGCGCGAAACAACGGCCTCTCAACAGGTGTCCGAAGCGGTCGGGACCAGCGACGACCTCAGCCTACAAAACCCGGGCGGTACTGGGTCTTCACCCAGGCATTGGCCGAAGGCAAATTCCGGATCTTGAGCGCCTTGGAATCCCACTCCAAGCGCTTGCCTGCGCGAATGGCCAGATTGCCCAGCAAGAGCGTCTCGGTGACGGGGCCGGCGACATCGAAGTTCGACTGCGCTTTGGGCCCGCCTTTGCAGGCCCGGATCCATTCTTGATAGTGGGCTCCTTCCGAGTCGGCGTATTTCTCAAACTTCTCCGGGATGGCCTTGAGATCGGCGGCGGTTCGACCGGACCGAAGTTTTCCGCCTCCGGGCAAGCTTTCGTAGCTGGTCAGGAGCGTGTCGTCCGAACCCACCATCAGCACGCCATTGCCAGCGAACTTCTGCCCTGGGAACAACTGGGCCGGAGGCAGTGCACCACCGTCGTACCAGTGGAACCGCAGAGCCGCCTGACCGCGACGGGCGGGGAGGTCCCAGATCACGTGCGAACGCAACGGGCCGGTCTCCTCATTGGCTCCTTCGGCAGTCGCTTCAACGGCACTGGGATGGGAAAGGTCCATCGACAACGAGGGCACGTTGAGCAGATGGCAGCCCATGTCGCCCACAGCGCCGGTTCCAAAGTCCCACCACCCGCGCCACTTGAAATGCCCCCACGCCGGATGATACGGACGCTCCGGGGCGGTCCCAAGCCACAGGTCCCAGGACAATTCCTTGGGAACGGCCGGTCGATCGGTCGGGCGCTGGAGGCCTTGGGCCCACCACGGACCCGGACGATCGGTCCAGCAGTGGATCTCCTTCACTGAGCCCAACACACCCGCCTGAACCCACTCGGCGTCCCGGCGGACGGCCGCAGTCGACATGCCTTGGTTGCCCATCTGCGTGGCCACCCCCGCCGCCCGGGCCGCCCGGGTCAGCTCGCGGGCTTCCCAAATCGTGTGGGTCAGTGGCTTTTGGCAATAGACATGCCACCCCTGTTGCACGGCCCGCATCGACGGTGGGAAATGCGTGTGATCGGGCGTGGACACGGTGACCGCATCGATCTGGTTGCCCAATTGATCGAACATTTCCCGCCAATCGGCAAAACGACGGGCCGAGGTGAAGGTCTTACCCGCCTGGGCCAAACGCCCGGAATCCACATCGCAAAGCCCCACGACATTCTCGGTGGCTCCCACCTGGGTGACATCGGTCCACCCTTTTCCACCGACGCCAACGGCCGCGATTCGGAGCCTCTCATTGGCACCCAGCACCCGACGGCGACTGACATACGGGGCTTGGCATCCGGCCAAATAGGCTCCTCCGGCGAGCACGATGGAATCCCTGAGAAATTGACGGCGTGACGGGGAGTTCATTGCCTTGGACGGTTGTCCGACAACGCGACCGCCGGCAAGTCGGATTCGCCCGCTGCACCAGAGAACGTTTTTTCTCAATGGGTCCCGCTGCACCCCGGTTTCCATGTCTTGGTTTCCAGGGTTGGCGAGGCGGGCAATAACAGGCAGGCTTTCGACCGATTTCCAAGTCATCCGATGGCCTCCCCTGTTGCACCTCACACCCCGTCCTGGCGCCGCCTCCTGCAAACCGCAGGACCGCTGCTGGGTCTGGTCTTTGTCTTGGGTTTGCTGGCTCTCAGTGAAGAAGCGCGCCCCACCCTGTTCACGGGGCGCAACGCGGCCATCGTTTTGACTCAAACGGTCATCGTCGCCTTGGGGGCCATCGGGATGACCATGATCATCGTCAGTGGTGGTATCGACCTCAGCGTCGGAGCGGCAGTGGCCTTCAGTTCGGTAGTCGGCGCCAAAATGTTGACTGCCGGCCAAAACTCCTGGTGGGCAGCGGCGGCGGTCCTGGGCACCGGGGCTCTGATTGGTGCTGTCAATGGCGGGTTGATCGCCGGCCTGCGCCTTTCCCCCTTCATCATCACACTGGGAATGATGGGAGTCGTGCGCGGTGGCGCCAAGTGGATCAGCGGCAAGCAGGCGGTGTACAACCCCGAAGGAAGCGGCCTCAACTCCCTGATGGAGCGGACCAACCCGCAAGGCTTCTTGCCACTTCCGCCGGGCGTTTGGATCACCCTCGGCCTGGCGCTGGTTGCCAGCTTCATCATGCGCCGCAGCGTTTTTGGCCGCCATGTCTACGCCATCGGATCCAGCGAAGCCGCTGCACGTTTGTGCGGCGTCCGCGTGCAACGGGTCAAACTGTTGCTCTACACGTTGGCCGGAGCCTTCTTCGGTTTGGCCGGATTGATGCAGCAGTCGCGACTCACCCAAGGGGATCCCACGGTGGCCGTCGGTCTTGAATTGGACATCATCGCGGCTGTCGTGATCGGCGGTGCCAGCCTCAACGGCGGCATTGGCGGCATTGGGGGTTCACTGATGGGCGCCCTTCTGATGGCGGTGCTGCGCAATGGGACCAACCAACTCGGCTGGGACTCCTACATCCAAGAAATCATCATCGGCGCGGTGATCGTCATGGCCGTGGGCTTGGACAAATGGCGTCAAGGGCGCGCGCACTGACGCCAGCCCGCTCCTCGGCCGAACGGATCTGCGGGCGGCCCCCCACGTCGTGGTTTCATCGGGGGCATTCCACTCCCAAAGCCCCGCCACGGGTGCCACTCATCCAGCACTTGTCGAATTCCCAGGCTGTGGTGGAAGCTCTGTGCATCACCTTGTGACGATTCCTCCAGATAGGCATTTGCTGCGCTCCGGCTTTACTCTCATCGAGCTGCTGGTGGTGATCGCCATCATCGCCATCCTGGCTGGAATGCTGCTGCCCGCCTTGGCAGGGGCCAAGCGAAAGGCTCAGACCGTCCAGTGCCTGAGCCAACACAAGCAATCCAGCCTCGGGCTCCTGCTTTACGCCGAGGACAATCAGGACCGGGTACCTCCGAACAATTCCTCGGCCGACTACAACCCAGCCAAAGCCTGGACTCTGGGCACCCTCCGCTTTGATCGGGATGTCCCAGACAACACCAACAAAGTGTTCCTGCTCCAAGGACACCTGGGGAGGTACCTCCCGACCGCCGATCTCTGGCACTGCCCGGCGGACAACTCCCGATCCACACACAACCGACGCTCGCTCCTCCGCGCCCGCAGCGTCTCCCTCAACGCCTGGGTCAATGGGACCGCTCCTGATTCTCTCTGGGCGATGAGCGGATTCCGCCCCTCGCGCCGGATCTCCGACATGGGTTCCCCATCCCCAGCGCTGACGTTCCTATTCATCGATGAACGCCCGGACAGCATCAACAATTCCATGTTCCTGGTGAATCCTGGCGAGGGACCCAACGACATGACCCTGGCCAACTGGCCTTCGAATCTCCACAGCGGCTCCGGGGTTCTAGATTATGCCGATGGCCACGCCGAGAGTCATCGCTGGACCGATCGCCGCACAACGCCCCCCGTGGCTGCTCGGAAGATGCTGGCATCGGACCTGGGAGAAGATTCCCCCGGGAATGCGGACATCCAGTGGCTTCGGGAACGAACGGCGTGGCGCCAGTAAACTCTTCGATTTTGAGTCGTTCTCGGGTTCAATGACCCGGACATGGACAAGCGGTTCTACATCACCACAGCAATTGATTATGTGAACGGGGCTCCCCACCTGGGGCACGCCTACGAAAAGGTGGTGGCCGATGTCATCGCTCGGGCTCGGCGAAGCATGGGGCAGTCCGTGTTCTTCCTGACGGGATTGGACGAGCACGGGCAAAAGGTTCAACAGGCGGCCCATGATCTGGGCCAATCACCTCAAGCTTACTGCGACGGCCTCGCCGTCCAGTGGGGCGCCTTTGTCCAGTCCCTCGGCTTGAGTCACGATGACTTCGTCCGGACCACCGATGCTCGTCATCAACAGATTGTGGTGGCGTTGCTCAACCGGCTCCATGCGACCGGGCACTTCTACAAGTCGGCCTACACCGGTTTCTATTCGGTGAAGGAGGAAACCTTCCTGACCGAAAAGGACCGCAATCCGGACGGCAACTGGGATCCGCAATGGGGTGTCGTGCAGGAATTGGTCGAAGAGAACTGGTACTTCAAACTGGGCGAACACCAAGCTTGGTTGATCGAGTACCTCGAGAAAAATCCGGAGTTTGTTCAACCGGCCAACCGACGCAACGAGGTGCTGGGTTTCCTGCGTTCCCAGAAGCTCGAAGATCTCTGTATCTCCCGTCCCTCGTCGCGACTTTCCTGGGGCATCCCCCTGCCCTTCGATCCCGGATACGTCACCTATGTCTGGTTTGACGCGTTGGTGAACTATTTTTCAATTCCGGCCGCCTTGGGTGACCCCGCGGCGCTCGCTGCCCTCGGCACCGCCGCACCGGCAGGCTCGGCGCTGTCGGTTTGGCCGGCTGACATCCATTTGATCGGCAAGGACATTCTCAAGTTCCACGCCGTGTATTGGCCCATCATGCTCCACGCCCTCGTCGCCCCGTTGCCCAAGACCATTCTGGTCCACGGTTGGTGGCAGAAAGACGGGGCCAAGCTCAGCAAGAGCACCGGCAACGTGGTGGATCCTCTGGCCATCATCGGGGAATGGGGCTTGGATGCCTTCCGCTACTACGTCGTCCGTGAATTGGGCATTGGTCCTGACGGCAACTGGACTGATGACGGGTTCCGCGTTCGCTACAATTCGGAATTGGCCAATGGCTTGGGCAACCTGCTCAACCGGGCGGTCAACATGCTCAACAAGTATCGGGCCGGTGTGGTACCGGCTCCGTCCCACACCCTCGCGATGGAAGCCACAGCGGCCGTGGACAAAACCCGGGCGTGCTACCTGGCCAACGACCCGCAAGGAGCCCTCATCGCCGCCTGGGAATTGGTCAACCGCACCAACTTGTTCGTCGAAGAGACCAAACCGTTCCACCTGGCCAAAGATCCGGCGCAGTCGGAGTTGTTGGATTCGGTGCTCTACAATCTGGTGGAATCCTGCCGGATTCTGGCCGTCCTAGTCCAACCGGTGATGCCGGCCACCGCCGACAAGATCTTCGCGCAACTCAAGGTCTGTGGTGAGGCCTCGGATTGGAAGCAATCGGCCTGGGGCGGTCTCACCCAGGGGCACTCGGTTGGTGCGCCCATTCCGCTCTTCCCCCGCAAAGATCTCGCTCCGAAATGACCCGCTGATTGCCCCTCACCCGTCCACCGCTGAGCGAAAGCCGCTCCGGAGAATCGGTGTCGAGACCCATC
>CANHYD010000100.1 GCA_947464705.1 Verrucomicrobiota bacterium
CGTGCCTCTACCAGGCCTCATGGCCTTGCGCGACCTCCGCGTCGATGTCGTGGGGTGAGGGGGGGGGATTGCTCCTGTTTAAGAGCCCTCTGAGTCCTACGACGACGGGGAGGTCAGTTGTTGTGGAAAACCACGATTACCCGCCGCATTCCGAGAATGACGGAAGCGGGTTGGGACTATCGATCGACTCGGGTGATCCGATGACAAAACGAGTTGTGAAAGCCCGCTTAGGATCGGGATTTTGCCGCACGACACTCGCGAAATTATCTAAGCTCCCAACTCAGCACTAACGGCGGCGATTTTGTGCGATTGTCGTTACGGGCAGTCAATCACAGGCGCCGCCACTCGATCGAGGTGGCGAGGCAACGCATCCGCTCCAACAGTATGAATCAGCGTCGTCGCGAGGGACCGAAGAAATAACCCTTGCCCACTCGCGCCCCTAGGGTCTTTCGGCCGGTGGCAGGCCCCAGTTTGTCCTCATCGAACAAGGCGGTGTAGGTGTAGGGGAAGTCGGAGAGCTTCACTCGTTCGACCTTCTTGCCGATGTAGCGCTCGATAGAAGCCACTTGGGCTGCTTCACCGGCACAGAACAGGGTCAATGCATCGCCCGAACTCATCGCCCGCCCCGTTCTTCCAATCCGATGAACATAGTCCTCGGGATGCTCCGGCACGTTGTAGTTGATGACATGCGAGACGTCCGCGATGTCCAAGCCGCGGGCCGCAATATCCGTAGCGACGAGAACTTCGTATTTCCCGCTTTTGAAACCCTCGAGTGCCTGTTCGCGATCTTTCTGAGACCGGTCCGAATGAATGACGGCCGCCTTGTGATTGTTGCGCCGAAGCAGGGCGTCAACCGTGTCGGCATCGCGTCGCGTCCGACAGAAGACGATGGCGCTTTCCCACTGAACTCTCTCCAGCAGCGAGACCAGAAGCGCTGGTTTCTGAAGTTCTGCCACCGGGTAAAGGACGTGCTTCACCGTGTCTGCGACGGAACGCCGCGCACCAATCTCGATGGTGATAGGGTCCCGCATCGCCCAGGTGATCAGCGTCTCGATCGCCGGGGGAATTGTGGCCGAAAACAGGGAACTCTGACGGTCTTTGCCACACTTGAGCACGATGCGCCGCACGTCCGGGAGGAATCCCATGTCGAGCATCCGATCCGCCTCGTCGAGGACCAGAAATTTCACCCCATCCAAACGCACGGCGCCTTCGCCGAGATGGTCGAGCAGTCGACCTGGAGTTGCGACGATGACATCCATGCCGCGATTGAGGTCGTCGCGCTGTTTGCCATAGCCGACGCCGCCGTAAATCAGACCGATTCGCAGATTGGTAAACTTGGCGAATTTCTCGAAGTTCTCAAAGGTCTGCACCGCCAACTCACGCGTGGGCTCGAGTACCAGGCATCGCGGTCCGGGAGCGTGGGAAGCCAATTTGCTGAGGATGGGCAGTGCGAAAGCCGCCGTTTTCCCGGTCCCAGTCTGGGCCGATCCGATGACATCGCGTCCTTCGAGAATGTGTGGGATGGCGCCAGCCTGAATGGGCGTCGGCTCTTTGTAACCGAGCTCTGCGACGGCATCGAGCATCGCCGCCTGCAGCCCCAGTTCAGAAAATAGCATGTCGAAGGGTACAGGCGCTCGAATCAAGGCGGAAGGCGGAACTTGATGTGTCGTGAATGCCGTTCTCGAAGGTCTAGGACGGAAAGAAATTGTTTTAAATACCTAAAAAATGTGTAAAAAGTTTTAAGCAACTTTATTTTTTAAATATCCGCGACGATGTCTCAATCCTCCGAAGATCCTGGTCTTTTTGCGACAAGACAGAGCCTTTTGTTGCGCCTGAAGGACCAAGAGGATCAGGAGGGATGGCAGGAGTTCTTCGATTCGTACTGGCGTTTGATATACTCCTTTTGTCTCAAAGCGGGCCTCTCAGAGATCGAGGCTGAAGAGGTGGTTCAAGAAACCATGATCTCCGTGGCCAAACAGATGCCCCAGTTTCGCTATGATCGTTCGAAGGGCGGTTTTAAGGCGTGGTTGCTAACGTTGGTTCAGCGTCGAATGGTGGACCGACTTCGCAAACAGAATCGCTGGAATCGTGTCGTTTCGCAGGTGGCTCCGTTTGAGGGATCGAGCGAAACCGGGGTGACGGATCATCCAGATCCGAAACGGCCCGAGTTGGATGTGCTTTGGGCCTCAGAATGGGAGGGGTATCTGATCAACAAAGCGCTCCAACAGGTCCGGGAACTGGTGTCCGAAAAGCAGTACTTGATCTATGAGATGCACGTTTTGAGAGAAGTTCCGATTTCAACGGTGGTCGCCAACCTCCAGACATCGACCATGGCGGTGTATGTGGCCAAGCATCGGGTGGGCAAGCTGCTTCGGGAAGAATTGGGGAGGTTGAAACTCGAAGAGGAACCTCAATAGGGACTTCATGGCTCAGAACGATCTGCAGAGTGGGATTCCTGTGATACCGGATCATGGGCTGATCGAGGTGATCGGCTCTGGTGCCTACGGGGAGGTGTGGCTGGGGCGAACGGTTCTGGGGACAGCCCGCGCCATCAAGGTGATCCGACGTTCATCCTTTGAGAGCGATCAGCCTTTCAATCGCGAGTTCGAGGGGGTTCGACGCTATGAACCCATTTCCCGAACCTGCTCGAGCTTGGTCCCCATTCTTCAGGTGGGCTGTGATGCAGGATCGGGTTTCTTCTATTCGGTGATGGAGTTGGCCGATCCGGTTGCCTCGCCTGCAGAGGTCGCATCGAATGATTCCGCTCAACCATCAGCCCCAGGGTTGAGTGCCTATCAGGCACGCACACTGCGCACGGACCTGATCACCCGGGGCCGTCTGCAAATCGCAGAGTGTGTTGAAGTCGGCTTGGCCATGGCCGATGCCCTGGAGGCACTCCACACGGCCGGTCTGGTGCATCGGGACATCAAACCCTCGAACATCATATTTCTGCGTGGCCGGGCCTGTCTGGCGGATGTGGGGCTGGTGAGCGAGGCCCGCGAGGGATCCAGTTGCGTGGGTACCGCCGGATACATTGCGCCGGAGGGCCCCGGACTTCCGGCGGCTGATCTCTACAGCTTGGGGATGGTCTTGTATGAGATCGCCACTGGCCGGCGTCTGGCCGACTACCCTTCCACCCCGGACGAGTGGATTCAGCCGGGGCACGCCGTCCAGTGGGAGTTCCAGGAGATCATTCTTCGCCTCGGTGCCCGTGATCCAGCGCGACGCCATCGCGATACCTCGGAGTTGCGGGAGGAGTTGCTGCTTCTGCGCGGAGGACGTTCGGTCCGACAACTGCGAGCCCGGGAGCGTCGGAAACGATTGCTCCTTCGCGCCACGATCGTGGCTCTGGTGATGGGAGTGGTCAGTGTTGGTGTGATGGCCGCACTGCGATCCCGCTCCCGTGAGGCCCAGGACCGCCGCCGGGAGTCCGAAGCTCAACAGGTAGCCCTGCTTCTCAGCCGGGCTCGGGATATTCTCAATGACGACGCCCCAGCCAAGCGGTCCCGGGCGCTGGCCACGTTGCGCGAGGCCGTTGCCCTGCGCGCCGAACAACCAGAACTCCGGGAGTTGGTAGCCAGTGCCTTGCTGGTGCCCGAATTGGCATCCGAGAAAACCCCATGGCACCCGCCCTCGCGATTCGATGTGGCTCAACCGCGGCGATGGCCCGTGGGCTCGGTTTCCCATACGGCAGGCCTCTTCGATCCAGAACTGCGGCACTTGTTCCGGGTGGGTAGCGACGGATGGATCGAGGGGATGCCGATACGGGGCGGCGCCCACGCTGCATCACTCCCGCCGACGGTGCCCGGTCTGAACTTGGAGTTCATCAGTTCGGTCAGCCCCGACGGTCGATGGCTGTTGGTCCGAGATTCTGCGGAACGGCTGCACGTGGTGTCTCGAACCCAGGGGCACTCGGTGCTCCAGGTACGATTGGATCCCAAGTACCTGGGTCGAGAGTTCACTCCGGACGGTCGATGGCTGCTGGCGGGGCGGGCTGACGATTCGTTCGACCTGTTGCCCATCGCTCACCCGGGGGCGGTCCGCCGTGTCCCGGTCGGAGTACCCCCGCACGATCTGGTGGTCAGCCCCGACGGGCACTGGGCCGCGGCCATCAACGCCACCAATCCGATGGTGCGCTTCGCCAATCTCGACTCGGCCCGGGTGGAACGGAAGATGGAGCTTCCCGCCACGGAATCGGTGCAAGTGTTGGCGTGGAATTCCGATGGAGATCTTCTGCAGGTGTGCTCAGAAATGCAGATATTCATCGGTCGCTTTGATCGTCATCAAATACCGGTGAAGCGGTTGGTGAAGGAGGATCACGGAATTTTTGGCATCAGCTTCTCGCCCGACTCGGCCTGGGTGCTTTCAACCGGGTACAATGGTCGGTCTCGCCTCTGGGACTGGTCGAGCGAGACCCCTCTGGCGGAGTATGCGGGTGCTGGTACTGCCATCCAGTGGTCGCCGGATGGGCGGTGGATTGCCTGGAAGGACGAGTTTCAATGGGAGTTGATCCGGTTCGACCCGCCTACTGGATGGTCCGTGATCCCGGAGGTGCCCCCCGACGCTCCTTCTGAAGCCAGCGCAGGCCCAGCGGTGGTTCGCTTCCATCCGGCGGGAGACCGATGGGCCAGCGGTTCCTACGATGGCGTCCGATTGTACCCCAGATCGGGTCGCAAAGAAGCGGCGCATTGGCCTTGCGACGAGGGCATGATCCGACACCTGTCCTTCTCGCCGGATGGCACTCGGCTGTGGGCCCTGAGCCTGAGCAACCGGATCACACTGGCTGTGGAAGGGGATTCGTCGCGGCCTCGATTGCGCTTGATCGAGCGTCAACCGCTTCCCAATTCCGGGCGCGGAGACATTGCCTCGTCCGGCGAAGCCTGGCTCGTGTCGACCAATGGCTCGTTCCGGTGCGATGTCCAAGGTCGTTGGCAGCCCGTGTCGCTGCCGCCACGCAGTGTCATCGGAACGATGCATTCCAGCGGAAAGTGGTTGGCCAGCTGGGGCATCGATGCTGCTCCGGCGGTAGTGGATTGCGAGGAGGGCTTCCGGGTGCGGTTGCTGGAATTCCCGCCGGAGTTGTCCGCCCTGGGCGAGGCCGGTGAACTGGTCTTTTGCCCGGTGTCCCGAAGGCTCTTTGGCGCCATGACGCACGGGCTCGTGGCGTGGGATATGGATTCGGGGAAGATCCTATGGCAGCGGTTGCTGGATCCAGTGGGGGTCTATGGTCGCGTGGCCGTGACTCCCGATGGTCAGCGGTTGGCTGTCGCCCTGGGAACCCGCTCACTCCACCTCCTGGAAGCCTCGGATGGATCCCCGATTTCCCAACTGCGGATGCCCGAGAAGCTCCGTTTCACCTCGCTCAGCTGGGATGCGCGTGGACGACGCCTGATCGGTTCCAGCGTGGTTCACGCCTCGTACTTGTGGGACTTCGACGCCTTGCAATCCGGCTTGGCCCAGGAGGGGGTGGCCGTCCCGGATCTGGCCCAGCCCATCAAGTCTACCGTGGGGCGCTGATGATCCGACGGGAGTAGAGGCTGAAGGCTCCGAGCCGCCTCAATCCTGTGCGAAGAGGTTCAGGACTCCATCGAGACCGCTGAAATTGAGCGCATGCATGGCTTGTTGACGCACCACCGGCTTGGCTCGGTAGGCGATGCCCATGCCCGAAGCTCCCATCATCTTGAGATCGTTGGCCCCATCCCCGATGGCGATGGCTCGGGAAGGTTCGACCCCGAGGCGCGCGGCCAAAGCGCAGAGCTCCAAGACCTTGCGGTCCGCGTCCACGATCTCTCCCAACACGCGGCCGGTGAGACGCCCCGCCCGGGTTTCGAGGGTGTTGGCCACCGCATGATCGAGCCCAAGACGCGCCTGAAGGCGGTCCGTGAAGAAGGTAAACCCTCCGGAGACCAGCAGCGTTTTCCAGCCGGACTCCTGAGCGGATCGAAGCAGTGTCTCCGCTCCCGGTGAGAGTCGCAGCCGCTCTTCATACACCGCCTCCAGTGCCGATTCCTCCAAGCCCTCGAGGAGGGCCACCCGTCGCCGCAGCGCACCGGCGAAATCCAATTCGCCGCGCATGGCCGCTTCGGTGATGGCCGAGACCTGGGGTTTCACGCCGATGCGGTCGGCGATCTCGTCGATGCACTCGATGGTGATGAGGGTCGAGTCCATGTCCATGACCAGCAGGCGAAAATCCGCACGGCGTCGGCTCTCAGGCACTAAGGCGATGTCCACCTGGAGGGATTCGGCCAAGGCCTTGAGTTCT
Source organism: Verrucomicrobiota bacterium (assembly GCA_947464705.1). Taxonomy (GTDB): domain Bacteria; phylum Verrucomicrobiota; class Verrucomicrobiia; order Limisphaerales; family UBA9464; genus SXXZ01. The sequence continues at coordinate 6,263 of CANHYD010000100.1, forward strand.
GGTGTGGCCGCGATTTTCCGCCAGCGAGCCGAGTTCCCACGGGTGGTGTCGGGCGAGCGGCCCAACCGATTCCCGAAGGCGGTGATGGCGGCTTCGGGTAGCGTCGTGGAATGGATGACAAGCTCGGTCATGATGCGGCGAGGAGACTGGGATCTCCTGGGGCGCAATGTCATGCCGTTTCCACGATTGCCCTCGCTGTAAAACCCGTCAGTTTGGAGGGACTGGATCCGTTGAAGCGCGGGGTCGGGTTGCTGATCTTTGGGCCTTGCTGCGGTTCCGGGTCCCTTCGAGAGCGTCATGCCCCTGTACGAATACGAACTTTGTGACGGCAACTGTGCCGCCTGCGGTGGTCAGTTCACCCTCCGGCGCCCCATCACCGCGCCCGAGCTGACTGCATGCCCCGCCTGCCGCAAACCCGTTCGCAAGGTGATCTCCGGTTTCAGCACGCCCCATCACCTCAAGCCCCTGTCGACCACCGATGCCAAAAAAGCCGGGTTCTCGGTCTTCAAGCGGGTGAACAAGGGTGAGTACGAGCGGCAGTGATCCGGTATTGGGTGGGTTGGTCAAAAAATTCTGCGGGATTGCTGGTCTTTGAGCCGAGCCGCTAAGATCAGGGTCTGTGAGCAAGACGCCGACTGCGCCGAAAAAAACGACCGCCCGTCCCCGCCGTGTGGGACTCATTTCCCTCGGATGTGCCAAGAACCTGGTGGACGCCGAGATTATGCTCGGATCACTCCTCAAGGAAGGCATCGAGATCGTCAACGATGCGTCCCAAGCCGACGCAGTCATCGTCAACACGTGCTCCTTCATCGACGCTGCGCAAGAGGAGTCGGTCGACACCATCCTGGAGCACAATGCGCTGCGCGAGGCCTCGCACCGCGGCCAAGCGCTCATCGTCTCCGGTTGCATGCCGCAGCGGTACCGTGACGAGTTGCCCAAGTTGATGCCCGAGGTGGATGTGTTCATGGGCATCGACCAGGTGGAGCAGGTGGGTGCGCTGGTCAATGAGGCCATCGCCAAGCGGGCCTCGCGAGTGGAAGCTGAAGCGACGACTCCGAAGACTGCAGAGGGAGCCCGCGTCAAAGGACGTCTCAAGGAGTTGGAAAAACAGGCTCCGGCTCATGACCACGCCGACGAAACCGCCCTCCGCGGCACCGATCGTTTCGGCAAGAGTCGTATCGCCCTGACCGCCGCTCCGCAGCCGGCCGGTCCCTCGGTCGATGTCACGGTGCGCCCCAACTACATTCCGCAGTTTGAGACCCCGCGCTTTCGCCTCACGCCGAAGCACTTCGCCTATGTGAAAATCGCCGAGGGGTGCAACCATCCGTGCAGCTTCTGCATCATCCCGCGGATGCGCGGTTCGCACCGCAGCCGGGCGCAGGCGGACATCGTGGCCGAGGCCAAGGCCTTGATCGCCGACGGCGTCCGCGAGCTAAACCTTATTTCCCAAGATTCGACCTATTACGGGCTCGACCTTCGTGCCAATCACAGCCGGGCCATCTCCTCGCCGGAACGATTCAAAGCGGCCACCGAGGCCCTGCCGGTCGATGCCACCA
>CANHYD010000101.1 GCA_947464705.1 Verrucomicrobiota bacterium
ACGCCTTCACCACCACGACCTTGGCCGCCGCCACCGCTGGTTTCGTCTGGCCGATGATCGAGTGGATCACCCGCGGCAAGCCCAGTGTCCTCGGATTCTGCTCGGGCATCGTCGCAGGTCTGGTCGTTGTCACTCCGGCCTGCGGTTTCATCACCCCGACCTCCGCGGTCATCATCGGCGTCCTCGCCGGCATCGTGCCCTACCTGGCCTGCTCCTTCCTCAAGAAGCTGATCGGTTATGATGATGCTCTGGACACCTTCGGCGTGCACGGCGTCGGCGGCACCTTGGGAGCCATCCTCACCGGCATCATGGCCGACGAGAAGGCCAACTCGGTGGTGGCCGGCCTGAAAGTCGGTCTGCTCGGAGCCCAGCTCAAGGCGGTCGCCCTGACCATCGTTTGGAGCGTCGTGGCCACGGCCATCATCGCCTACATCGTGAAGGCGGTCGTCGGACTCCGCCCGACCGAGGAAGTCGAAGTCAACGGTCTCGACCTCGCCGAACACGGCGAGGAGGGCTACCACGGCTGATTCTTCAGACCACCCAAAACATCCTCTCAAGCCGCACTGGGAAACCAGTGCGGCTTTTTGCTATTCCGACGATGGATAAACCGACGGAATCTGCCGGAATCCCCAGCAAGGTCAGACACCTCCCACTTCGATCACCAAGGCTGTGGTGTTGTCCCGACCACTGGCCGCCACGGAGGCCTCGACCAAGTTCTGCCCCAATGGGTCCAGCATTCCAGCGACTCCGACTGACCCGATCAGGTCCAGCAGGTGGGCATCGTACAAGCCGTCGACCAAACCATCGGTGCAAAGCAGGAATCGATCGCCGATAGAATAGGCCACAGAGCCGATCTGAGGATCCACGAACTGATTGCCGCCGCCCAAGGCCTTCTGGAGCACATTCCTTCGCGGGTGGGCTCTCGCCTCGCGCTCATTGATCTTTCCCTGCCGATAAAGCCAGCCCACGTGGGTGTCGTCCTCGGTCAGCTGGCGGATGCCTCCGGTGGCGGGCAGGTGGTAGATGCGACTGTCGCCGACATGGGCAAAATGCAGAAGCCCCGGGGCAAACCAGCACAAACTCAAGGTCGTCTCCATGCCACGGCACTCCTCGTAGCTTCGCCCCAGATAAACCAAAGCTTTGTGGATTTCCCGGAAGAGCGCCTGCAAGAGCACCCCTGCGGAATCGGCCTCTGAATGCCCCGAATCCGGGCGGAACCCCTTCGGCAAAATCTGAGGCACCTTTTCGACGGCGATTCGACTGGCAAATTCCCCGGCTTGGGCGCCCCCCATGCCATCACTCACGGCAAAGACGAAATCGGCTGTCTGGAGCGTCGACTGACCCTCTTTGCCTAAGCGCTCCAACTCCTGGCGGTTGAACCTCAACCCCACAAAGGAATCCTCATTGTTGGTGCGAACCTTCCCGCGGTGGGAGCAACCAGACCAATGCAGGCGGAAGCGGTCGATATCGCGGGCCATGGCATTCATTCAAGGAACCTCAGGGGCTGAGGAGGACGATGAGTTCAACAGGGTCGCAAACTCGAAATCGATGATGCAAAATCGCCCATCAGATCTCCGGTAAGTGACATTCCTGGCATCCTGGTCGTCATGCCGAACGCCATAGGTCTCCAACTCAGCAAAAAGGCTTTGAAGCCGCTCGGAATCCAAGTGCTCCACCCGTTGCCCGCAGTTGGTCGTGATAATTTGAGGAAGGATCGGGTTTTCCGCGAGGAGTCGAGGCACGAAGGGACACCCTCGAGCTTCCAAAAACCTCAGCACTTTCACCTCGGTTTCAAATCGCAGGGCAGCATCGGCACCATGGTAGGTCTTGATCACCCGGCCATCAAAGCTCAGATGGACCGTGGACCGTAGGGTGTCTTTGACCTTCAGCATCAGCGTGGCAGGACACTAGAAGATCGCCCCTCATCCGGCCAGCGGGGAAGTCGAGCTCAGGCCCATCCATGCACCAGCCACCGCCCCTTCCTGGTCTGAATTTTTCAACCAACAGACGGCCTTTTTGGCTCTTTTTAACCACCAGGTTCAACAATGAACACCCATCGATCGGTCTTCGCGCAAAATTTGTAGGCGAGCGCGCGCGCTGAGTTTATCGTTTTCCGCGGAAACGTCCCATTTCCCCTGGCGGGAAGTGCAGTGAACGGATCATGGCACCTGCCCTGCTTCATGAATTCGCTGCATCGGGACGATTCGCTGCAGTCACTACCATTTACATCCATGGCTAAATACAAATTGGAATACATCTGGCTCGATGGTTACCAGCCAGTCCCCAACCTCCGCGGCAAAACCCAGATCAAGGAATTCGAGAGCTTTCCGAAGCTGGAGCAATTGCCCCTCTGGAACTTCGATGGCAGCTCCACCCGCCAAGCTGAGGGACGTAGCTCTGACTGTGTTCTGAAGCCCGTGGCGGTTTATCCCGACACCACCCGCAAGAACGGCGTTTTGGTGATGTGCGAAGTGATGATGCCCGATGGGGTGACTCCTCATCAGAGCAACACCCGCGCGACCATTCTGGACGACCCCGGAGCCTGGTTCGGCTTCGAGCAGGAGTATTTCCTGTACAAAGACGGCCGTCCGCTCGGTTTTCCCGCTGGCCTGGACACGTTCCCCTATCCTCAGGGCGAATACTACACCGGCGTCGGCTACAAAGCTGTCGGTGACATCGCCCGCGAAATCGTCGAAGAGCATCTCGAATTGTGTCTGGATGCCGGCATCAACCACGAGGGCATCAACGCCGAAGTGGCCAAAGGACAATGGGAATTCCAGATCTTCGGCAAGGGTTCCAAGACGGCCGCTGACCAGGTCTGGATCGCTCGCTACCTGATGATGCGCCTCTGCGAGAAGTACGGCATCGACGTGAACTGGCATTGCAAGCCCCTCGGCAAAGACGTGGATTGGAACGGTTCGGGCATGCATGCGAATTTCTCAACGACCTACATGCGCGAGACGGGCGGCAAGCCGTATTTCGAGGCCCTCATGGCGGCCTTCGACAAGTACAAGAACGAGCACATCGCCGTTTACGGCCCGGACAACCACCTGCGCCTGACCGGTCTCCACGAGACCCAATCCATCGACAAGTTCAGCTACGGCATCGCCAACCGCGGCGCTTCGATCCGTGTGCCCCACAGCTTCGCCAACAATGGCTACAAGGGGTACATTGAAGATCGTCGCCCGAACTCCCAGGGCGACCCGTACGCGATCGCCAGCCGCATCCTTCAGACCATCGCAACGGTCCCCACGCCGTGATCGGCCGAGGTGCCTGAGTGCGCCTCTTGGATCGACTCTCACAAACCCGGGCGATTGCCCGGGTTTTTTCTTTCCCGGAAGAGACTCTGAAAACCGCCGCCAAAAAAACTCACCCAGTGCGTCAGGATCACGCAGTCCACGCGGAGGTTTCTCGGTAAAATTGCCAAAAGACCAATGAAAACCCTGTTTTGGAGGGATGGCATCGCCGTAGCTTGAAACGGGACAAATGGCGTTGACACCCTAGGTTGACTGCCTACAGTCGCCGCCACCTTAAGCCCTTAACTTCACACAAAAATCCTATGAATCGTCTCCGCAAACAACGTCTCGGCGCTTTCACGCTGATCGAGTTGCTCGTCGTTATCGCCATCATCGCGATTCTGGCCGGCATGCTTCTGCCCGCTCTGGCCAAGGCAAAGTCTCGCGCCAACCGCATCTCCTGCGTTAACAACCTGAAGAACATCGGTCTGGCCTTCCGCACCTTCGCGGTGGACTTCGGTGGCGCCTATCCCTGGCAGGTCAGCCCCGATCAGGGCGGCGTTTCGCTGATCGCCGCCACTGTGGCCGGCGCAGCCACCACCACCATCTCGAACAACGTGACCGCCTGCTTCGCTGCGGTTTCCAACGAGTTGAGCACGCCGAAGATCGTCTGGTGCCCCTCCGACGGCAGCCGCTTCACCGCCTCCAACACCTGGGTGGGCGTGCAGCGCTTGGCCATCGCCAACAACCTCAAGGTTCCGAGCTACTTCCTCGGCACCACGGCCACTGAAGAGCAGCCCCAGAGCATCTTGGGCGGCGACCGTAACCTGACCAACGGTTCGACCGAGCAGCAGCTGGCTGGCAAGCACATCATCTTCGCGAACCCCGACGCCAATGGCGCCATTGCCGCTGCAGCTCTGAACAAGATCGGCTACACCAGCTCGATCCACCAGAACGCCGGCAACATCCTCTTGGGTGACGGCTCCGTGCAGCAGGTTTCCTCGGGCCGCGTCCGCGATCAGATCCGTGACGCCGCCGCCAACTCGGGCGCTCAGAGCTTCATCTTCCCGGCTGCTGGCAACTAAGTTGCTTGAGTCGGTTTCGGCCTCGGTGGGCTGAACACAAAAGGCACCCCTATCGGGGTGCCTTTTTGTTTTACTGAGGTGAATTTCCTGGGTGGGGCTCCCACGCCTGCGCACGGAGATATCTTGGCAACAGTTCCGTCTCAGCCCAGCGCAGGGCCCCTCGATTTCTTGCCCTGGATTGGCCCCATCTCCCCGCTGGGTAAGGACTGTCCCAAGCCGAGCCTCCAAGGACTCTTTGGCTGGTCTCCGGGGCAGACCGACTGGGCCCAGAGTCGATCAGACCCATCGCCCCGGGCCCTCGCTTCAGGACACCACCAGATCGTTCAAGATCTCCTCCAGCGTGCGCCTAGGGCGAAACCCCGTGAGACACTCCAGCAGCTTCAAGCTGGGCTTGCGGTGGCGCATGTCTTCAAAACCAGGGCCAAAGATCGATGCGTAGGGAACCAGTTCGACTTGGGATGTCGATCGCGTCGCCTGGATGACCTGTTCGGCCAACTCCCGAATTTGCACCGGCTGGTCATTGCCCACGTTCACCACCTGCCCCACCGCCTCTGAGGAACGCATCAACCGGATCACGGCTTCGACCGAATCGGCGACATGGCAGAAGCATCGAGACTGACGGCCGTCGCCATAGACTTGAACCGGGCGGCCCGCTCGAGCCGCGTCCACGAAGCGTGGAATGACCATGCCGTAGGCTCCGGTTTGCCGGGGTCCCACGGTGTTGAAGAAACGCACGATACGGACGGGTACCCCACGCTCGCGGTGATAGGCCATTGCCAAAAACTCATCCATGAGCTTGGAGCACGCATAGCTCCAACGCCCCAGCGTGGATGGCCCAATGAGCAAATCGTCGGTCTCGGAAAACTCCGACTGGGAACTCTTTCCGTAAACCTCCGAAGTCGAAGCCAGCAGGACAGGCGTCCGATTCTTGGAAGCCGCTGCCAGCACCACCTCGGTTTCCCCCAAATTGGTTTCGATGGTTTGAATGGGCGACCGCATCACCTGTTCCACGCCCACGACCGCCGCAAGGTGAACCACCATCGCGGCATCAGCCACGAGTGACTCTAGGTCTTGGCATTCCGACACCTTGCAGCGGCGGAAACTGAACCGGGGATTCTTCTCGGCCAACGTCAGATTGGAACGGGAACCCGTGGATAAATCATCCACGACGATCACCTGCTCTCCCGCCTCCAGCAGACGGTCGGTCAAGTGCGATCCGATGAAGCCCGCGCCACCGGTCACCACGATGGGTTTGCCATGCACCCCGTTAGCTTGCCGGGAAGCTGGATGGAAATGAAGCACTCAGACACGCTCTCAAACGCACATGGCGGGACAATCCCGTTGACACCCCGAAACCCGATTCCTAGCGTTTGGAAGTAAATCCTATGTCCGAAACCACGCCTCCGGTCAACCCGCCCGCCGCTGCCGAACCCCAAAATCCGGCCGAGGCGTCCGCCCAAAAGAAGCAGACGGTCCGTATCAGCCTTCCGCCCAAGCCCGCAGGTGGACCTTCGATCCGCGTTCCCTCCGCCGCTGCGGCTCCTGCGCCCGCTCCCGTGGCGGCACCGGCAGCACCGGCGGTGCCTGCGCCGGCGGCATCCGTTGCGGCAGCCCCGATGGCTTCGCACGCCGCGGCACCCGCTGCCAAAGCAGCCGCGCCCGCTGCACCGGCCGCCAAGCCGGCAGCACCAGCCAGCCGGCCCGCGGCCAAGCCCGCCAGCATCAGCGGCCTCGATATGGGCCTGGCCTTCGCTGCCATGGTCTTGGGGATTGCGGCGGTCGCTGTGCAATTCTTTGTTGCGAAGTGAGTTTTTCGGGCCTTCTTTAAAATTCTATGGCTGCTGCCAACATCATCACCGCGACCACCGAGAACTTCCCCACCGAGATCATTGGGTCCGGACAACCCGTGCTGGTGGACTTCTGGGCCGAGTGGTGCGGCCCTTGCAAGATGCTCGGTCCGGTTCTCGACGAGCTGGCGACCGAATACGCCGGCAAGGCCAAGATCGCCAAGGTCAACATCGACGACTACCAGGACCTAGCCGGTCAGTTCGGCATCCGCTCCATCCCCACCCTGCTGCTCTTCAAGGGCGGTCAGGTGGTCGAGCAGTCCGTGGGTTTGAAGTCCAAGAAGGATCTTAAGGCCAGCCTCGACCGGGTCATCGCCGGTTGATCGCGCTGCAGACTCAGGGTTTTTCATTCCAACAGTTCTCCAAAAACCGCCCGGCAACTCCGGGCGGTTTTTCGTTGAGCAGCCAGCAGACCCTCTCCGGATTCTACCGCCGCGCTGCGGGCTCCCCGCATCGGGATTGGGCTTCCCCGATCAAATCGCGCCGTTGTCGATGAGGCGTGTCTTGCCGACGAAGACCGCTAGGACGATGCGATGGCCTCGGCGGACCGAGTCCACCGGGCGCAAGGTGTCCGGATCAACGAAGGCGACGTAGTCGAGACGCGCGGCCGGACACTCGGCCACTAAGGCGACCACTCCCTGACGAAGCCGGTCGACTGAAACTCCACGAGACGATTTCCGCACCTCCTGGCGGACCCATTGCTGGGAACGCCACAAGACCGTGGCTTGCGCCCGCTCCTCAGGTTGCAGGTATCGGTTGCGCGAACTCATCGCCAGCCCGTCCGATTCCCGCGTGGTCGGTGCCACCACGATGCGGATTGGGAACTGAAGGTCGTTCACCATGCGCCGAATTACGGCCGCCTGCTGCCAGTCCTTGGCCCCAAAGACCGAGACCTCAGGCAAGACGCAGTTGAAGAGCTTGGCCACCACGGTGGTCACGCCCCGGAAATGGGTGGGACGCGAAGCCCCCTCCAGACCCTGCGTCAAACACTCCTCCACGACATACGTGGAGTAATTCCCGTCTTCGCGGCCCGCATACATGTCGCTGTCTGTCGGTGCAAAGATCACGTCTACCCCAGCCTCACGGCACAACTTGGAATCCCGGGCGAAGTCTCTGGGGTACTTGGCCAAATCTTCGGTTGGTGCGAACTGGGTGGGATTCACATAAATGCTCACCACCACCACCCCGTCGGGCCCGACCCGCCGCCGCGCCTCATGCACGAGGCTCAGGTGACCGGCATGCAGATAACCCATGGTCGGCACAAAACCGACTCGGAGGCCTCGGCTCCGCCACTGCAGCGCCTGACGCTGCATGGCCTTGGGTGAGCGGATGATTCGCATGCGGAAAGCCTGCGCGCGACTGGGCGAAGTTCAAGCCCTCGGCGATCCAGGTCGGCAATCCAAGTCCTGGGTGCCTCCACGCTGTCCGGATTCCCGACCCTCTCGAACTCTTGTCGCGGCAGGACATCGGCCTATGATCCACCTCCGACATGACTCTGGAGTTCCTCAAGATGAGCGGGGCCGGCAACGACTTCATCCTGCTCGACAACCGCAATGCCCGCATCGTGCTGACTCCGGAGCAGGTGGCCAAATTGTGCCACCGGCAGTTCGGCATCGGGGCCGACGGTCTG
>CANHYD010000102.1 GCA_947464705.1 Verrucomicrobiota bacterium
CCCGCACCATGTCGAAGGTCTCGCCTGGCGTGATGGCCAATTCGCGACGGATGACCTTGTCCTTGGTCTTGGCGTTGCCTTGGATTTCGATCTTCTCGACGTAGAACTTGTCGCCCTCTTGGATGCTGTACTTCAGGTCGAGAGTGCCTTTCTCGACATTGGCGATTTGCTCTGGCTTGGCGCGGGATTCGATGTAGCCCCGGGCTCCATAGAAATTCTCGATGGCCTCGGTGTCCTTGTAGAGACGCTTCGGTGAAAAGACCTCGCCCTCCTTCAGTTGAAGACCCTTCTTGGTCTTTTCCCCATCCTTTGAGGTGAGGTTTTGGACGATCTGCTGCTGGGTGAACAGCTCGTTGCCATCGAATGTGACGGCTCCAACCTTGTACTGCGGTCCTTCCGAGATCGGGAGGTGCAGAATGAGGTTGTTGGTCTTGGGATACTCGAAGCGGGGCTCCTTGAGCTCCATGTCGATGTAGCCCTTGTCCGCGTAGAACTCGCGGAGCTTGTCCTTGTCTTCCTCGAAGACGTCGTCCTTGAAACGTCCGGACCCGGTGATCCAGGAGAACATCCACCAACGGCGAGTCTTGATGACCTTGCGCAGTTTGCGCTGCTTGAACGAAGGCGCGTCTTCGAAGAGCACGTCCTTGATCTTGACCTTCGGAGATTCCTGCACCTCGAAGGTGACGATACCGCGGCCGAGAGACTCGGTGATGCTCGGTTTGTAATCGACGGTGGTCCGTTGAAGACCGGCCTTCTGGTACATCTTGAGAATGGCTTGGGCATCATTGAAGAGCTTCCGCTCATCCATGGGCTCACCACTCTTGGAGGTCAGTTTCTTGCGCAGCTTCGAGGCGGAGTACTTCTTGTTGCCGGCGAAGCGGATCTCGGTGATCAGGGGCCGACCCTGCACCACGTAGGTGAGGGTGTATTCCTTGGGCACTCGAGTGCCATTGGGGGCCAGTTCTGTGGCCGTGATGTCTTCGGTGACCCGGATGTTGAAGAAGTAGGACGTGCCGTAGAGGTTCTTGATGTCGTCATCGACGGCGAAGCGACTGTAGGCCTCCCCCTCTTTCACCCGGATGTTGGCCCGGATGAGTTCTTCGCTGACGGCGGCCGGCCCGACGTGCTTGATGATGATCTTTCGGACGACGGGCGTTTCCTCGGCGGCTGCCAACTGGAGGCAGGCCACGAGAACGGCACACAGCCGCAGGCCGCGGTTCTTGGTGAGTTTCATCAGCGGTTAATCTTCGGCGTCGATCTTCGCCGCACTCTCGAACCGTGTGAAGCTCTTAAAGAAGGTCAATCGGACGTCCCCAGTGGGGCCATTGCGCTGCTTGGCGATGAGGAGATTGACCGGATGGGACTCTACCGGTTGTCGTGTGTCGGAGAGTTCCTCTTCCTCTTCGGCCGGCTTGTAGAGCAGCCCGACGACATCGGCATCCTGCTCGATGGCACCGGATTCACGAAGGTCCGACAGACGGGGTTTTCGGTTCTTGTCCTTCTCGAGTTCGCGGTTGAGCTGGGACAGCACGATGACCGGCACGTTCAACTCCTTGGCCAAAGCCTTCACACCGTTGGAGATGTCCGAGATTTCCTGTTGGCGGTTGTCTTGGGCTTTCTTGGAGTCCGAATGCATCAACTGGAGGTAGTCGATGATGATGAGCTTGATCTTGTGCTGCTGCCACATCCGTCGGGCCCGGGCCCGGAGCTGGAGAATGGAAAGCCCAGGCGTGTCATCGATGTGGAGCGGGCTCTTGGCCATCTTGGCGGCGGCTCCGGTGAGTTTCTTAAAATCCTGCTCGGCCATGAAACCCTCTCGGATCGACCGGGCATTGACCCGAGCCAACGAGCACAGCATACGCATGACCAACGATTCGGAGGTCATTTCCAGACTGAAGACCCCAACGGGCTGTCGTTCGTTGATAACGACATGCTCGGCGATATTCATGACCATGGAGGTTTTGCCCATCGAGGGACGAGCGGCGATGACGATCATTTCGCCACCATTCATGCCGCTGGTCATCTTGTCGTAGTCGGCAAAACCGGTGGGCAGACCGGTGAGTCCTCCGGCCCGCTGGTGGAACTCCTGGATCATGTCGATGGCACCGCGCACCAGGTCCTTCATGGGTTTGATGGTGGTGGTTTCACGATCTTCGCTGATGCGCAGGATGTCGCGTTCCACCTCGTCGAGCAGGGCATCCACCTCACCCTGGTGATCATAGACCCGCGCGACGACCGAGGTGCAGGCGGTGAGCATCCGGCGTAAGACCAGCTTTTCGCGGATGATGTCGAGGTAGTAGGACAGGTTGGCCGCGCTGGGCACAGCATCCTGAAGGCTGCTGAGGTAGGCCAGTCCACCGACGGACTCGAGTTGGTTCGAATCCTTCAGCTTCTGCTGAACCGTGATGAGATCGATGGGGTTCTTGCTGTCGTACATTTCCGCCAGCGTCTGGTAGATCAACTGATGCCGCTGGTCGTAGAAGGTTTCAGCACCGGCCTTGAGCGTTTCGATGCATCCGCCCATGGCCTCGTTGGGGGAAAGTAGGACGCAGCCAAGCACGCCCTGCTCGCCCTCGATGGAGTGCGGGGGCAGGCGATCGAGCGAGGAGATGTCCAATTTCGGGCGGACCCGACGTGAACGCTTGAAATCGGGCCGCGGTTCTTCCGAGGCAGCTCCGCCGCGCTCGTCAGGAAGATCTTGCATGGGGTGGATTGAGAGTCCGGGAGGCTTCGGGCGGAAGCAAAGATTGTGCGCAACGGGTGGCGAATAACTCGTGCCTCTCAGTGCTTGCTTCTGCCGGTTGTGCTGGTTCGGCATTTCGCCGCCAGGATCGGCCGGAAAACGGTGACAAAGATCGCTTTCGGGAAGGGCCTGAAGCCCAGCTCACAGCCCCTTGAGGAGTTGCTTGATCCGCTGCCAAGCGGCTTCCCGGGCCTTTTTGTTCTCGGGGCTTCCGGCCGGATCTTCACCCGCACGCATGAAGCCATGGCCCGCGCCTTCATACAGGACCGGTTCGAAGACCTTGCCCGCTTTTTTCATCAACAGTTCGGACTTCGGAAGGGTGGCGTTGACCCGAGCATCGTTCCCTCCATAAAACCCGTAGACGGGGGCATGGATCTTGGCCAATTCCCGTTCGTCGTCGCTGCCCGAGCCGTAGAACACGAAGCCAGCCTTGACTCCGGTGTGCTGGCTCACGAAGCGAAAGGTCTGGGTGCCACCCCAGCAGAAGCCTCCGACGGCCACCTTGCCATTGCAGGCGGGCAGTTTCTGGACGTAGTCACAGGCGGCCTTCAGGTCGGCGGTGACCTGGTCGGGAGGCAGTGATCCGATCTTGGAACGGGCTCCATCAGGGCCGCCCAGCGATTCGGTGCCCCCGCCATTGGGACCCGTTCCTGAAAGGAGATCGGGTGCGATGGCGATATAACCGGCCTCTGCCAACTGGTCGGCCACGCCCCGGACCCAGTCGGTCAGTCCGAAAATCTCATGGATGACCACCACGGCCGTGGCCTTTTCTTTGACTTCTGGATAGGCCACCCAGCATCGCACCTCTCGGTTCCCGTGGCGGATAGTGACCCATTCCAAATGGCGCGGAGATTTCTCAAGGCGTGGCTTGGCCCAATCTTGGCCAAGGGCGATGCCACTCAGGCAGCAGAGCAGGGTCAGGGAACGGAGAAGAAGACGTGTCGACATGCGGTGATGCGTTGCGGTGGTGGGTGTTGACAGGAGCACAGGGCGATCATCAGCGGAGGTGGCGATCGGCGAACTTCAAATAAAATTCCCAATCGACCTCCGTCAATGCATGAGGGCCCGGACGGAGATGGTAGCCGACTGATTCGCCCACGGACAGGCTGACGGCCGGGAGGTCCGGTCCGGGAAGTCCGTCCTTGCCGAGAAGGCGATACACTTCACTGGCATGCCATCCGGCAAGGTATTCGCCCTTGGGATCCGCCCATCGATCTTGTTCTGCACTGGCGATGTACACAGGCCTAGGAGCGATGAGGGCCACCAATTCATGCTGGTCCACCGGCAGATCGGCGATGCGATGGTTGTAGTCCTTGAAGCGGCCATTGAACCAGTGGGGGAAACTGGTGTTGATGCGCAAGGTGGTCTCTCCGAAGAACCGTCGGGCCAGTGCCGCCCCGCCTTCGCCGGATTCGTTGGCGATCACCAGGGCGAAGCGGGGATCGCGTGCGCCTGCCCACAGCGCTGTCTTGCCCAAGCGCGAGTGCCCCAGCACTGCCACCTTCTGGGCATCAACAGCGGGATCGAGGCTCAATTGGTCGAGGGCTCGGGACAGGGCCCAGGACCATGCTGCAATCGCTCCCCAGTCACCGGGTTCAAAGCGGTGGTCCGATCCTTGTGGGGCCACCGCGCCTCGGAGTCCGTGTTTCCACGCCCCGTCGAAATCGGCCTCGGCGTCGCCATAATAGGCTGTGGCCAGTCCGTAACCCCGTTCCAGGATTCGAGCAATCGGCCAGGCCGCCGCGTCGCTGCCGCGGCTCGCCTCGTTGGCCACGTGGTTGGTGACACCGCTGCGCGGACGATTGGCCACCCAGCCCCGGGCCAGCGGTACATCGGTCTCCGGGGTGACCGTGTGGTTTCCGTCAAAATTCAGTCCCAGGAAAACCGGCACCGGTTGGGTTGCCTGGGATGGCCGATACACCAGAAGATCGAGGAGGATCGGGCGCGGACCTCGGGTGAGGGGAATTTGGATGCGCTGTCGGATTGCCTTTCCACCGAGGGCGTCGCGGCGTGTCTCCACCACCCACCCCGGTTGTCGCGGCAGTCCATCGGGGATCCGTCCGTACACGTGTTCTTCAAACAGGCGGACCAATTCCGCACGTCGCCGCGGCCAGTCCTGGGGCGAGGTCACCCGCTGGCCATTCCGGAGGGTCAACGCCTCGGGGAGCGAGTACGGGGGGACGGCTTCTTCCACGTCATTGATGGGCACCGTCCGAGGGATTTGAGCCGCCCAGGCTCCCAGGCAAAAACAGCCCAGCCATCCGGTCCAAATACGCAGACAGGCACTCCGGGAAATCATGGACCACAGCCTCTTCAGTCGGGGCGTTCACCGCAAGGCCAGAGGGGGCGGCGCTTTCGGAGAAATCACCCTACCCCCGGAGGGGACCGGGTGAGGCGGGGTTTGTAGCCGGAATCCAGCCTGTAGCCGGAAGACCTCTGAGGTAGGGACCGATCTCCGAGCGGTCCGTCGGGAGTGCTGGTGACTTGGAATGCTGCAACACGGGCAGGTGCACGGAGCGGCGCTTTCGGAGAAATCACCCTACCCCCGGAGGGGACCGGGTGAGGCGGGATTTGTAGCGGGAATCCGGCCTGTAGCCCGAAGACCTCTGAGGTAGGGACCGATCTCCGAGCGGTCCGTCTGGCGGTCCGTCGGGCGGTCCGGCACCGCAGAGGAACCCGAGGCGCCGGATATCATTGGCTGTCCCAACCTCGGCAGGGCCGCCCCTTCAGGCCCCGCCCACGATGGAGATATCGATCGTGGAGTCCCGGTTGGGCAGGTCGATGACCAAGAGTTCAGCCTCCGGAGAGCTCGACGACTTGCGCAGAACGCCGTCGATGCGGATCCGGGCTTTGAGAGGCGTGTCCCAGAGGACGATTTTCCAGTGACGGATGCGGCTCGCGAACTTCCCCTGCGCGGCTCCGAAGTGCAGATGTGTGGTGCGACCATGCCGGCGCAGGGTGATGAGCCGTTGGTGGAACACTCCCGATTCGTGGTCTCGGGTGATTCCATCGTCTTCGTACCAATGCAGACACCCCTCTGGCCCCGGCCACACATGCAGCGTGAGGGTTTCGCCCGGAGGCTCTTGCGTGGAGTTGCGCACGGGCGCCAGGGGCAGAATGCCGCCGGCCCGGACATAGACCGGAATCCGATCCAGAGGTGTTTCGGCGAGCACAGACTTTCCGCCCACCTGGCGTTCGCCCGTCCAGAAATCGTACCAGACATCGTTGGGCAGATAGACGCTGCGGGCGGGGCACCCGGGTTCCAGCACCGGAGCGATCAGGAGATCTCTACCGAGCAGGAACTGAGAGTTGCAGGCCACGGCGACCGGATCGTTGGTGTACTGGTAGAGCAGGGGTCGAATCAATGGCTCGCCCTCAGTGGCTGCTCGCTGAGTCAGGCAGTAAAGGAGCGGAAGGAATTGATAGCGCAGGCGAAGGGTCTCCCGAGCAATGGCTTCCACCTCTGGACCGAAGGCCCAGGGTTCTTGATCCCGGGTGCCCAGGTTGCTGTGGTTGCGGAAATAGGGGGTGAAGGCCGCGAACTGAAGCCACCGCACGAAGAGTTCCGGTGTGGCGTTGCCCAGGAATCCTCCGATATCGCCGCCGCAGAATGGGACTCCGCTCAGTGAGAGGTTCAGCAGCATGGGAACTGCGTCTCGGAGGTGATCCCAGTGGGAGGAGGTGTCTCCGGTCCAGACGATGGCGTGCCGCTGGATACCCGCATAGCCCGCCCGAGTGACCACGAAGGGACGCTCGTCGGGGCGATGCCGCAGGAGGCCTTCTCGGGAAGCCTGGGCCATGGCCTGCCCGTAGAGATTGTGAACGGCGGCATGGGGTTGCGGTCCCGCATCGGTCCGGTGCAGCGCGTCGGGGGGCAGGGTCTTGTCGGGCCGGGCGAAGTTGGCCGGCTCGTTCATGTCATTCCAGAGGCCTGCGACACCCTGTTCGAGCAGCGTGCGTTGTTCGTCTCCCCACCAGGTCCGGACTTCTGGTTTCAGAAAGTCGGGAAACCGCGCGAGGCCCGGCCAGACTTCGCCCCGATAATCCGTTGTACCATCGGCTTCCCGCACAAAGGCCTCGTTTTGGATGCCGCGTTGGAGCACGGGAAATTCGGGGTCGTCCTTCACCGCGGGATCCACGATGGCCACGGTGCGGATGCCCTGACGGCGGAGCTTGCGGGTCATCGAGGGCAATTGGGAGAACCCCGGCCCCGTGGTGAACACGCGGTAGGCATCCATGTGGTGGATGTCCAGGTAGAGGGCATCACAGGGTAGGTCCCGGCGTCGGAACTCTCGGGCCACGGCCTCGACCCGAGCCTGGGTTTCGTAGCTGTAGCGGGACTGGTGGTAGCCCAGAGCCCATTCTGGGGGCAGGGGCATGGTGCCAGTCCGTTGCGCATAGCGTTGCAGTACTGCCTCCACGGTAGGCCCCAGGAAGAGATGGAGATCGATGTCTCCGGAATCGGCCCGCAGTCGCCACTGGTCTGGATGCGACGATCCGAGATCCCAATGCTGACGGCTGGGATTGTCCCAAAACAGACCGGCCACCCGGCCGTGCCGCAGTGACAGGGCGAAGGGAACGGACACATACAACGAAGGCAGGGCCGGGTGGATGGCCGGAGCGTGGCCCAGGACGTCGATGTTCCAGAACTCGCGCACAGACCCGCGGCGATCGAGGGTGCCCGTGACCTCGCCGAGACCGAAGAGCGACTCGTGCTCGATGAGATCCAAAGTCAGCTCAGGGGCTCCGTCGGCTGAGAATCCGGTCGAGCCGGGTCCGGCTGAGAAAACCTCGAATCCCTGAGCATCACTCAATTGCCAAGCGCCTCGGCGATCCCACGAAAAAACACCGCACTCGGTCGCCAGACAGGATCGGTTGCCCCTGCGCTGTGCGGCCGTTTCCGGGATCTCCCAGTTGGGCTCGATGAGGGCAGCAGAAGCCGGGACCGGAGGGGCATCGACCCTCTCCAGACGCAGTCGGAAGACGTCCGGAGCCAGCGCCTCAATCCGGGCGTGGATGCCGGCGCGGGTAG
>CANHYD010000103.1 GCA_947464705.1 Verrucomicrobiota bacterium
CTGTTGACCCAGAATGCTCCCTCTATCCAGTGCTGATACCCACGGAACTGGCGGATTACAGGAAATCTTGCCCGCGTTGGGGTGGGCGGGTGTGGATGAAACTTCAGTGGCTCACTCCTGCTTTGGAGCAGTCTGAGCGGGCTGGAGTTTCTTGGCTGGTGGACTCTGCTTTGGGGTGGCCGGTTTGGTGGTCGGAGCCTTTTTGGCCGGTGCCTTGGGAGCTGCCTTGGATGCTGGGGCTTTCTTGGTCGGAGCCGCAGGAGGTTCAGCCATCAGTCGCACTGAAATCTCCGGAGACGGCGCACGACGCCCATCGGCGGAAACCGCTTCCACTCGGAATCCGTAGTCGCCGGGCGGAAATGGAGCCATGGTGAATTGGAAAACCCCGTTGGTGGTAGATCGGGTTTCGGCCAGCAGTTGTTCGGGATTCGGAATTTGACGAAGGAAGAGGAAAACCCGGGCCTGCGGGTGGCTAAGGCCCTGAATGGCGGTGAACTGCCGAACCAGCAGGATCGACCCGGCCGTCGGTTGTGTGATGGCCGAAGGCGTCAGAGGCGGCAGTACCGGGGCGACGGTTCGATGCGCTGCCTTCGGTTTGGGAGTGAGGACCCAGGCTCCGAGGACGGCAATTAGGGCGATGGGGATGAGCAGGTGCCAGGCGTCGTAGGTGCCGAGCCAGTAGCGGGGTTTGCCTTGTGCGTTGAACATGGCCGATCAGACGGAGTCAGGGCGGGTGCCGGTGGCCTTCAGCGCGGTAACTTCGGCAGCGAGCCGGTTGCGTTCGCGGGTCAGGGTGTCGAGGTCTTGGAGCAATGTTTCCAGATCCCCAGACGGAGACGGTGCCGGTTCTAATTTCAAGGCGGCCAGCTCGGCTTCGACGGTGCCCAATTGCTCCGACAAATCCTCTGCCCGGGAGGCTAGAGCCTTGGTCTCGGCCAGCTCGGATTCCAGCCGGGCGTGCGACTCGGAAACAACCGCCAATTCGGTTTCCAAGTCCTTCATTCGTTGAGTCATTGCGGGATCGGCGGTGGGCGCTGCGGATGTGGCCGGGGACCCTTTCACTGCTGCCAACTCCGTCTGGCAGGCCGCTAGTTCCGCCTTCAGGGACTCCAGCGCCTGGGCGTCTGTAGCGGATTTTCGGACGGCGGTATCGGCGCGGTTTTTGGCGGTCCGACATTCCCGCTCCCAAGCGTTGGCCTGTGCTTCCTTTAGCATTAGGGCCGCGTCAAAATCCATCCGTTGCGTCTGAACGGTCTCGAGTTGGAGGCGGGCGGCATCGGCTTCGGCCTGACTGGTGGCGCACCGGGCCTCGGCCTCGGCGAGAGACGTCTGGACCTCGGTCAAGCGTTTGCGCTCCTCATCCTGGCGTGCCAGCAGTTGAGACACCGACTGGCACTCGGCCTCGGCGCTGGCCAGTTGTGTGCGGAGTCCTTCTAGCGTGGTATCCCGCAGTCGGACCGCTCCCAGTAGGGCGGCGTTGACGGTGAGTTGAGCCGCCAATTCGTGACGTACCTGGTCGATGAGTGGTCGTAGCGTCTCATTCTCCGACATTGCGAGTTGTTGAGCTAGACGCAGCGATTGGAGGGCAGATTCTTGATCGGAAGCCAGCGAAGCGGCCGTGGCCAGCTGCAGCTTCAGGTCCAGAGCCTCAGATTCGGCGGATCGCCGCAAGGAACGCTCCCCCGACGTATGTCCCAAAAGCGCTTGGATTTCTTCCCGCAGATTCGCGGCGATCGATGCATCTTCGCTTCGGGCTTGCTTCAGCTGAGTCAATTCGGCGGCCGCCCGTTCCGCATTCGCGAGATTCTCGGCGAGACGTTGAGTCCCGAGAGCCTCGGCCGCGGCCTTTGCCTTGACTGTGGCGTCCAACTCGATCGTGCGGTTCTTGAGGGTCTCGATCGAGCGATTCAGCTCGTGACGCAGATCGGTGATCTGGCGCTCGCGGGTCAGCAACGCTGCCTGCGTCTCGAAAAGCGAGCGGCGTAGGAAGAACAGGTCCAGCAGCCACTTCACGAGCAATCCGCTCAGGAACGCGGCAGCCAACGGCAGCCAAGGGAAAGCAAGTAGGGCAAGCATACAACCAGTGAGGCGAACGATCGCCAAACCTACCGATGCTGCTCGCTCAGGGGAATCCCCAATCCCAGTGAAAAAGGCCCGGCTCGAAATCAGCCTCCGACGGCGGTGACGCCGCGTTGGCGGAGCATGGCTTCCATGACCTGATCCATCGCGTGTTCGGCCAACGGGCGACTTACTTCGTCGAGCCGGGCATTGGCGGCCTTGAGTTGCGAGGGATCGCCGGTCTTGGTCTTGGGGTTTTCCTGCGACAAAATCGCCTCGACTCCTTCCAGAGCCTCGTGGAGCTGCTTTCGGTAGTCGTCGTCGAGATCCTTGTCGTACTCAGCCATGGTCTTGCGGGTCGCGGTCAGGGTCTCACCGGCCCGGATCTTGGCTTCGATCCATTGGCGCGCTCGCAGGTCGTCGAAGGCGTTTTCGACGGCTTCCTCGACCATCTTCTGCACGTCGGCGTCGTCCACATCGACAGCCGATCGCATCTGGACGATCTTCTGATGGCCGGTCTTCACGTCGCGGGCCAGCACGTGAAGGATTCCGTTGGCATCGATCTCGAATTGGACACCCACGCGCGGCACTCCCTTCGGGGCCGCCTCGAACTCCAGGTCGAACTCGCCGAGGCTCCAATTGTCACGGGCCCGCTCGCGCTCCCCCTGCAGCACGTGGATCTTCATGCTGCGCTGGTTGTCCACGGCCGTCGTGAAGAGCTCTCCGGCCTTGACCGGGATGGTGGTGTTCCGATGGATGATGACATTCATCAGTCCACCGAAGGTTTCGATGCCCAAGGAGAGGGGGGTGACATCGAGCAGGAGCAGGTGGCTGAGTCCGCCGCGCAGGATTTCCGCTTGGATCGCCGCTCCGAGAGCCACTGCCTCATCGGGGTTTTGCGAGGTATTGAGCTGAGGCCCCTTGGCCTTGTGGTACTCGTCGCCCAAGCGCAGATCTCCCCGCGTTTCTTCGAACTCCGAGCAGCCGAACCACTGAGCCACGCATTGCCGAACCAGCGGCATTCGGGTTTGACCACCGACCAGAATGACCTGGTCCAGATCCTTGGACTCCAGCTTCGCGTCGCTGAGTGCGCGGAGGCAGTGTGAGCGGGTTTTCTCGATGATGCCGCGGGTGAGGGTTTCCAATTCTGCCCGAGTGATGCGGCGCAGGAAGCTGAAGTCGGGTGTGAGGAAGGGGAGTTGCACTTCCGTCTCCGTGTCGGAACTGAGGCGGATCTTGGCCGCTTCGGCGGCTTCCCGGATGCGGGACACCAACGGTTGCTGGGCCGGGGTAGCCTGATGGAGATCGGGGCCACCCGCCTTGGCGATCTCGGAAATCAAGAAGTCGGTCAGCGCGCGGTCCAGGTCATCGCCGCCCAAGCGGGTGTTTCCGTGGGTTGCCAGGACCTGAAAGACGCCGTTGTTCAGCTCGAGAATGGAAAGGTCAAAGGTGCCGCCACCCAGGTCGTACACCGCGATTTTGGAGTGTTGCTTGAGCTTGTTGAGACCGTAGGCCAGCGCCGCCGCCGTAGGCTCGTTGATGATGCGCTCGACCTGGAATCCGGCTAGTTCTCCGGCCCGCAGGGTGGCGTTCCGTTGGGCGTCATTGAAATAGGCCGGAACGGTGATGACCGCACGGTCCACGGGTTGTCCCAGCGCGGATTCGGCATCCCGTTTGAGCTTTTTCAGCACCTCCGCCGCCACCTCTTCCGGGCTCCAAACCCGACCGCCGATGTCGAAGCCGGCGGGTCCGTTCTCGGTGCGTTGGACAGGGTAGGTCACTCGGAGGTCTTCCGGGGTGAGCATTGAGCCGCGCCGGCCCATGAAGCGCTTGGTGGAGTACAGTGTGCGCTCAGGGTGAAGAACGCGCACACGATTGGCCGAGTGTCCCACCAGGGGTTCTCCGCCGTTGGCAGGAACATGGACCACTGAAGGGGTGAGACGTTGACCTTCCGCATCCGCGATGACGTAAGGAATGCCGCTCTCCACGATGGCGACCAGAGAGTTGGTGGTTCCGAGGTCGATGCCGACGATGTTGCTCATTGAACTGGAGTGATTATGTCCGATTTGCTGGGAATGCCAAGTCGGGTGCGGTCATTCCTTGAGAAAATTCCTGAGAACCCCTCCGAAAAACGGGCCAGCCAACCATCTTGGGAACTGCCGTCAAGAACCTCGGTGGGCTGCTTTTTCGGCCAGGTATTTCTCGTAAGTGTTCGGGGCTCCCTTCACCAGGTAGGCCACGCCTTCCGGAGAGTGCCGGATGCGGTCGGTGCTCTGGGTCTTCGACAAGTAGTCGTGGACGGCCCGCGAGCAGCCGTCCCAGATGAAGTAGTCGTCGATCAGGATCATTCCGCCCTTCACCACCTGAGGATAGAAGGCCTCCAGACACACCCAAGTGGATTCATACCAGTCTCCGTCCAACCGCAGCAGGGCGATACCCGGATCGATGCGGACCCCAGGCACCGTTTCGTTGAACCACCCCTTGTAGATTTTGAATCGCGATTCACCCGCCTTCGCCATGGCCTCTTCTGCGTAGGTTTGCTCGGCCTTGCAGTTGTCGAAGTAGTAGGCGTCGGTCTTCGCGGCCTGCCACTGTTTGGCGGCGTTGCCATCGATGTCTTTGGCCTCGGGGAGGCCTTCGAAGCTGTCGAAGAGATGGTAGGATCGGTTCTGCCCGCGCAGGACCGAGGCAATGCCAGCAACCATACCACCGCGCCAGACACCGCATTCTACGACGTCTCCCGGGATGTCTCGCACCTGTCGAGCCAGGTCGATGTTGTCGGCATACATCGGCGGCGAGATCATGGTCCACGGGTGGAATGCCCGATAGATCGTCCGACCGGAAGCCTTGGGTCCGGGGCGCGGCGGGAAGAGTTTCGAGAGCATGGTTGGAGAAAGTCGCGACTGGAGGATCGGACCAAAACGGTTGGCCTTCCAATCCCCTTTTTCGGGCGGTCTGTTTTCGGCCTGTCCACGGTGATGACCATGGATTGAACAACCAGAGCGCAGACTGCGCCGAATCGGCTGGGCCCAACGCTTGCCTTCGGAAGGGGTGTCTCCCAACCTGTCGACGGTGACCCGACCCTTGGCCATTGTCTTCTACGAGAAGCTTCTTCCCGGAACTCAGGTGGTGAACCGTTTAACCGATCTCGGGTACCGCGTCACGGCGACCCAGACCGCTGTGGACGTGCCCCGCCTCGTGCGAGAACACAGGCCCATGGTTGTCATTGCCGATCTGGCTCTCCGCCATGGCGACTTTTGTGGGATTATCAGCCAATTGCGGGCCAGTCCGGAACTGGCGCATGTGCCCGTCTTGGGATACTGCGATTCCAAGAATCATAAACTGGTTGAGGCCGCCCTGGAGGCCGGCGCCAAGCTTGTTGCCGCAGAGCGAGGAATTCCCGATCAATTGGCGCAGTTGCTGGATCATGTGCTGGCCGTCGAGTAAGCCATCAATGCCCGCGGATTTGCCCAGCGGCTCCTGAAAAACCATGAATCCCATTGCCCTTTCCCAAGGTATTCACGTTCAGCATTTGCTCTATCGCATCGACCGGGTCCGCTGGGCCGGGCTTCCGGCCGGTGAGTCCGACCAGGTGCGCCTGCGTCTCGAGGCCTTGGCCGCCCGTTTTCCAGGTCCGGCGCATCCGCGGGTGATGACCTTGGCCAACGTGGGCGGAAAGGCCGATCTCGGCTTCATCCTGTTCCACGGGACGCTCGATGGGCTTTCCGCAGTTCACCGCGATTTGGAGGCCTGTTTTCCGCCCGGCACCTTGGTGCCCGTCTTTTCCTACCTGAGTGTGACCGAGTTGCCCGAGTATGTTCCGACCGAGGACGATCTTCGTCGGCATCTCGAGACGGCAGAGCCTCGTCACACCCCCGACTCGCCGGAGTTCGAGCAGGCCCTCGAGGCGGCCAAGAAACGCAATGAGAGTCAGAAGTTCTATCGACTCAATCCGGAGCTGCAGGACGATTGGCCGATCGTGTGTTTCTATCCCATGAGCAAGAAGCGCTCCGGGGCTGACAACTGGTACATGCTCGATTTCGCCGCCCGCAAGGCACTGATGGGCACCCATGCGCGCACCGGCCGCAAATACGCCGGCAAGATCAGCCAGCTCATCACCGGGTCCACGGGCCTCGATGATTGGGAATGGGCTGTCACGCTCTTGGCCCATCGACTGGATGACGTGAAGGGCATCGTCTACGAAATGCGATTTGACGAGGTCACGGCCCGCTACGGCGACTTTGGCCCCTTCTACGTCAACCTCCGACTGCAACCGGCCGAACTTTGGCAGCACCTTCATTTGTGAATTCATCTCTTTCGAGCCCATCCCCCTTGGGTGCGCCGCTTCGGTTGGTCTCCAACGGCACCCAATGGATTCCGGCGGCGGGGTCGGTGAGCGCTCCGGTTGAGTCGCTCTACGTGCATGTGCCTTTCTGTGCGCAGAAGTGCGAGTATTGCGCGTTTTACTCGGGCCCTGCCTCGGGCGAACTGATCCAGCGCTACGTCCAAGCGCTCCTGCGGGAGTTGGAACTCATCGCCCAAGACTGCCGACCCAAGACGGTGTTTTTCGGGGGCGGAACTCCGTCGCTGTTGAGTCTCAAGCAATGGGAGGCGGTGTTGACGACCCTCCACCGCTTGGGCCTGGGCAATGCTCCGGAGTTCAGCGTGGAGTGCAATCCAGCGACCGTTTCGGCCGACAAGGCGGCCCTCTTGCGACAGTTCGGGGTGAATCGCATTTCCATGGGCGTCCAATCGCTCGATGAGGCGTTGTTGGACCGGTTAGGGCGTGTCCACAGCCGAGACATGGTGTTCCGGAGTTATGACATCTTGAGGAAGGCCGGCTTTGAGAACATCAACATCGACCTGATGTTCGCGATCCCAGGCCAGACGATGGACATCTGGAATCGCACCCTGGACGAGGCCTTGGCCCTAGGGACCGAGCATCTCAGTTGCTACGAGGTGATCTACGAAGAGGATACCCCCCTTTACGAGCAACTCAAAGCCGGCCAATGCGATGTGGATGACGATCTGGCAGCCGATCAGTACGAGGTGCTTTACGACCGCGTCGCAGCCGTGGGTTTCGGGGCTTACGAGGTCGCCAATTTCGCCCGTCGTCGGCGGGAGGCCGAATCGGTGGATCGGCCTGAGGCGGAGCCCGGCATCCCGGCCTTCGCATGCCGACACAATGTCGGCTATTGGCGTGGACGAGACAGCTACGGTCTGGGCCCCAGCGCCAGCGAATGGGTGCGTGGGCTGCGCTCGCGCAACTGGTCCAATACCGTGTTGTACTGCGAGCAGTTGGAAAAAGGGCGCCGGGCCAAAGAGTTTGCCGAAGCCCTCCCGCCTCTCGGGCGAGCCGGTGAAATGGCCGCCTTCGGTCTTCGGATGAATGCCGGTTGGCCTTGGGACGAATTCCAAGGTCGGACCGGCTTCGACCTCAGAACCGAATGGCCTGCGGAGATGGCCCAACTGGTGTCTCGGGGCTGGGCCGAGATCACTCCGACCCATTTCCGGTTGACCCGAACCGGGTTGCGCTTCGCTGATTCGGCGGCCCAATTGTTCCTCCGGCCTGAGCCAGACTCCCGGTAGTCACTGGCCGGTGCGGGCATCCGGTTGGGGCCGCATCTTCGTGGTCCCGCCTTGGGAACAGAACGTCCAGTCGCTACTCTTCAAGACATCTTCCCCCGGTTAAATTCGGCTTCCAGTCCC